>JAZOSS010000016.1:0-19399 GCA_045657205.1 Eubacteriales bacterium | reverse complement strand
CACTCAAAGTAAAGCGTACGGTAATTACAAAGCTTCTTGATGCAGGTCTTTATCCTTACACGAAGAGATACCTCGGAACGTTCAACAACCACTTCTCAACCATTGGTCTTGTTGGTATGAACGAAGCGGGACTTAACGCTAAGTGGCTCAGAGCCGATCTTACAAACGAAAAGACACAGCAGTTTACAAAGGACGTTCTCAATCATATGAGAGAAAGACTGTCTGACTATCAGGTAGAATACGGCGATCTTTACAACCTCGAAGCAACACCTGCCGAGTCTACATCATTCCGTCTTGCTAAGCACGACCTCAAGCATTATCCCGATATCATCACAGCAGGAAACACGGAAGGCAAAACGCCTTACTATACAAACAGCTCTCACCTCCCCGTCGGATACACAGAGGATATATTCTCTGCCCTTGACGTTCAGGATGAGCTTCAGACACTTTACACGTCGGGTACCGTATTCCATGCGTTCTTAGGGGAAAAGCTTCCCGACTGGAAGGCGGCGGCTACTCTCATAAGAAAGATAGCAGAAAACTACAAGCTTCCCTACTACACGCTTTCACCCACTTATTCCGTATGTAAAAACCACGGATATCTCGCAGGTGAACAGTTCGTATGCCCCGAATGCGGTGAAAAGACGGAAGTATACAGCCGTATAACGGGTTATTACCGTCCCGTTCAGAACTGGAACGACGGAAAGGCTCAGGAATATAAGGACCGTAAGGTATACGACATTGCAAATTCCAAGCTTACGCACGAAGGCGTTCTTACCGAATCAATAAAGGAAAACCGTACTGAAAACACATCAAACAAACACGACGGTGCGTGGCTCTTCACAGCTGCAACGTGCCCCAACTGCAAGATAGCTTGTTCAATACTCGACAAAGCGGGATTTGCTTACGAAAAGCTTATCGCAACTGATAACATCGATATGACGAACAAATACGGCGTAAAACAGGCGCCGACACTTGTTATAGTAAAAGACGGTGTTGCCACAAAATATTCAGGCGTATCGGACATCAAAAAGATGCTCAACGCATAATGGGAACTTAAAATATGTATGATATTATAGTGATAGGCGGCGGCCCTGCAGGGCTCGTCGCCGCCCTGTATGCTCGCAGGGCAAACAAAAGTGTACTTGTTATAGAAAAAGGCGGATTCGGCGGACAGATTGCCTACTCTCCCAAGGTTGAAAACATCCCCGGCTTTACGGAGATCACGGGAAATGAATTTGCAGAAAAGCTCGTTGAGCAGGTTTTGGCTCAGGAAGCCGACGTAGAATGTGCCGAGGCACTCACCATTACCGAGTGTGGCGAAATAAAGACCGTTACAACGGATTCGGGTGATTTTTCAGCAAAAGCCGTTATTATTGCAACGGGTGCAAAACATAGACTCTTGGGACTTGAAAACGAAGAAGCACTTATCGGCGAAGGTATATCATTCTGTGCCGTATGCGACGGTGCTTTCTATCAGGGCAAGACCGTTGCCGTAATAGGCGGCGGAAATTCCGCTTTGCAGGAGGCAATACTGCTTTCGGATCTTGCTGAAAAAGTGTACGTAATACAAAACCTTGATTTTCTCACAGGCGAAGAAAAGCTTGCAGAAAAGCTAAGAACGAAGGAAAACGTACAGATAATTTTAGGTTCTGTCGTCGAAAAGCTCATAGGCGAAAAAGAACTTGAAGGAATAATTATAAAAGATACTGCGACGAACGAAAGCACGAAACTTTCCCTTGACGGAATGTTCGTTGCTATCGGTCTTGTTCCGCAGAACAGCGCATTTAAAGATAACGTTTCCCTTGATGAACGCGGATACGTTGTATCGGACGAGAGATGCACTACAAATACCGCAGGTATATTTACCGCAGGTGACTGCAGAACGAAAACCGTACGTCAGGTAATAACAGCCGCATCGGACGGTGCAACAGCCGCACTTGCCGCTTGCGATTATATCGACAATTTGTAAAAAAAGCACGTAGCTCTTAAAATGGAGTTACGTGCTTTTAATTATATTTCTTTCATTTTTCTTTAAAGAGCAGACGATACGATATACTTTTTCCTTGCGCCCTCTTAACGGAAAACGATGCGATAAGTCCAAAGGCAAACAATAAGATCAAAAATATAAACCCTTCCCCGCCGTTGTCGGATAATTTTCTGTTAACTACCGAAAAAGCAGACTCAAGACCTCTGTCCGAGCGTCGTACATTATTTATTATCATTGAAGCGTACAGAAAAAGCGGGATCTCTGCTGCCGCAATAGGATCAACGTACCATTTAAAAAGGCTGAACCGCATAAGAAACGCAACGAGCACCGGTGTCATAAAAAACAGCGTAACGTACGTAGCGAACACTGCCGCACCGAGTCCTGCATCGGCAATATCCAGCATCAATGACACCGTATAAAAGAACGCTATATATACGATCACCGTGAAAATATAATATAAAAACTGAAAGATAATAAGTTTCTTTTTCATTTTATAACTCTCTTATTTCCGTTACGCTTATTTCCAGAAGACTTAAAACATTATCTTCCACCGCTTCATCATAGCCAAAGCTTAATTTTATACACCTTTTTACAGTCGTATTTTTTCCGTCACCATTCTTCACTTCATCTACCTCTGTATAGATAATTGAATACGGATAATCGCTTTCATCTGTCTTTAAAGTCTGAAATACGATACTGTCACGTCCGTTATTATATAACGTCATATCGGTTTCGGAATTTTTATCAAGGGAAAAGTCTTCGTAAGGATCTGTTTGTACCGCAAAAGTTTTAAATACTTTTTCAAGCGGATCGCCAAACTTTACACCGTACGGCGTATCAAGGCCGTCGATCGTTACTTTGGTATACAAGCGGTTTGAATACTCTGCACTTTTTCCGTCCTCTGAGGCTTTGTAATCGTTATAAAATCCAAACAGATCGCTCGTTGCCTGCCAACCGCCGCCGTAAGGTCCGTCGTAGTGCATCCCCATCGCCCCCACTACGTTTGCACCGTTATAGCTGTATTTTTCCACCTGTGCTATAAAATCGCCTTGCGAAAGTCCTGATCTGAAATTCAATTCATCAAGGTATGAGGAAAGATATTTTGATTCTTTATCGCCAAAGCTTACGCTTGTATCATCACCGCTTTCATCTGTTGCAGAAAATGAAAGTGTAATTCGTTCAGAAAAGAACAGATGCTCGTGGTCAATACCACAGCCTCCGTCAACGACGTCACCCGTGTCGTTTTCAGAAGTTGTCGGCGTTATCTTTTTTATAACTTCAACAAAAAGGCAAAGATATCCGTCTTCTTTTTGCAGATAAAAATCGGAACGGTTGTCATATCCTTCAACGTCCTTTGTTATCTTTCTTTCCGCTCGTGCTACATGCTCATCGGTGATAAGAGGGATATAAAGTGCGTATCCTTCATCTATCGTTATCTTTTTACCGCAGTCGGGCAACGTAAGTATGTATTTTCCGTCAAGCTGTGATATACACGATGCTCTATTTTTACCGACGCTTATTGCTTTTATCTCACATTGAGGAGTCCACCCGCCGTCCGGATAATCACTGTATTCCCAATACGATATTTCACCTTCAAAGTCAACTGTTACTATATCATTTTCATAAAGGTCTGTAAAATCAGACCATACGACACGGTAAAGTGTCCCTGCGCTATCGTAGGCATAAAAGCAGTACGGCTTTTCGTCTTTGTATTCAAATGCAACGCAGCTCGGCATAGTTTTTGCAATCGTCAAGGTAAGCGGCAGACGTTTACCGTTTTCCTGTGTCGTGCTGTCGTAACCATTTTGAGAATCATCCGAATTTGTATCGGTACATCCCGAAAGAGTTGAAATAATAAGTGCAAGCATCAATAATGAAACGAGTAATTTTTTCATAGGACTCCTCCTTTATTATTTTTTATCGGCTATATAATATACGCTGAAAACATCAAGTGCTCTTATCTTTATATACCCTTTTTCAAGTGCTTCCTTCACCGTCATTGAAGTGCCGTCGGCAAAGGTTACTATGACGTATTTACTTTTTACTGACGGAAAGTAGTACACCTTTTCATCATCTTCAAAGAATTTTTCCATTGCCGTATCCGTCGGGATATTGTTCTCTTTTGCCATATCTCTTATATTGGCGATCGGTTTTTCGTAATACGGAACGTACAGCTCATCCCTTGCGTATCGGAATTTTTGTCCGTCTTCTATATCAAACGAACCTGAGGGAGGATTTGAATCCTTTCTTGAATATACCCACTCCGCCCCGTTATAGTGGAAGACGTAGCTGCAAAGTTCCTCCGGTTCTGCATTTTCAACGTACAGCTTCAAAACACCGCCGTCTTTTATATATTTTCCGCCAAGTGCAAACGACTGTGAGGATGAAAGTGACATTGTGAAAGTGCCCAGGTATTCGTTAAGGGCGAAATAATTTCCGAATTTGTTACCGTCGATCTCACCCGAAACATACATGCTCCAGCCTGTCGGCATCATATTTTTAAGCTCGTACGTCGGGAAAATTGACGTGCTTTGAAGCGTTTCGGGGTCTACCATATAAAGATTATATAAGACCGTACTTATACGTGAATCTCTCAATATTCCGTTTTCGTGATAGCAAACGAGCATGGGGGCTTCAAGCATTTCGGGTACGTATCCGCTTGCATCAACGTAGTCTGATGAAAACGCACCGCGCGCACGTATCATTTTACCCCATTCACTTACAAGATGATCTTTATTTTCCTTTCCTGACACATCAGTACCGTTAAAGGATAACAGCTGCATGATTCCGAGCTTTACGGCACCCGTTTCCGTTTCACGCGGATCTATGGAACCGTTTTCGTCATAATCAAATTCGTATTCGTCCGTATATACTATCGTTCCCTTGCCCGGGAGGAATGCTTCCGTAACAGTTTCAAAGCCCGCATCGTGCATATAGATCCTGTAATAGATTATCGAAAATATATCTTCTATCATTTTTTCGTATTGTTGATATCCTTTATCAAGCGAAGGAAATTCGGAAAAATCTCCGTGATACGGACGTATCGTTTCCGCATTTGTGCTTAAATAAAGATTATGGCTGATACCGTCACACACGGCGTTTGTCAGTTTTATCTCTTCATGCGTAAAATACAGATTAATTGAATCGTTTATCAAAAACAGCACTTCATCATACGTAAGCGGTGTGCGAACACCTTTTTCACGCAATGACTTCAACACTGCGTACTGCTCTTGTGAAAATACCGTAGCTGTATTTCCGCTTGTATGAATATAGATGCCGAATTTTTCTTGCAATTCTTTTTGCGGAAGTATTTCTTCACCGAATACACCGTCGTTTTGCGAAGCGTTATCGGTAACGTTTTCCATCACGTCAAGGTCATACTGCTTTACGCCTTTATCATCCAATGATATACCATACATACAGCCTGTAAGTACAAGGGATGATAAAACGAGCAACGATGTAACGATTATAAAAAATTTTTTGTTCCCTTTCATATTATACTACATCCTTTCTTTTTTTGCAAGTCCTTGCGTTTTCACCTGTATTATACCTGCTGTGTTTTGCCGAAACGTCTTTGAGTTATTGTCAAGTTGTAAAAGTTATTGATATTTCGCACCCTTTGCCGAGTTCAGAGGCAAATAACATTTCGGCACCGTGTGCATCTGCTATTTGTTTGCAAAGTGCAAGTCCGAGTCCTGCGCCGCCGTCCGCTCTCGAACGTGATTTATCCGTACGGTAAAAAGGCTCGGTTATATGTGAAAGCTGTTCTGCACTCATTCCCTTTCCGTTATCCTTTATAATAACACGAAAATCTTTGCAAGACACTTTCACTTCACCGTTTGCATCGCACGCTTTTATTGCGTTTTCGATGAGGTTGTAAAACAGCATCGACAAAAGCGTTTCATTTCCTTTGACGATCAATTCTGTCACATCGCACGTTATATCAACACCTGTTTTTTCTGCCTTGAAGTGTAATTTTTCGCAAACGTCTTTTAAAACACTTGAAACGTCGATATTCGTTTTTTCGGTTTTATTTTCACGAATAAACGCTCCGTCAAGAAGTATTTCCGATATTTTTTGCAAGCGGTCCGCTTCCGATATTATATATCTTGCCGCAACGGCTTTACGTTCATCCGTGATATTTGCTTTTTCTATGTACTCCGCATATCCGTGAATACTTGTAAGAGGCGTACGAAGCTCGTGCGCCATATCGTCAACAAGCATTTGTTTACGCTGTGCTTCCTTTTCAAGTGCCTGCATCTGTTCGTTAATTTTTGAAAGCATTGAATTGAAGCTTCTTGCAAGCAGGGTAAATTCGTCATTTCCCTTTTCTTCGACCGTTACGGAAAAATCTCCGTTTTCTATCGTTTCCGTTGCTTCTTTCAGCTTTTCAAGCGGATACGACAGTTTTTTCAAGATAAAATAAAGGCATAGCGCAAGTATCAAAGATACGGCGGCGGCTGTCAATACGTACGTAAGCATAAACGATCTGAATTCAGAATCGAGATTTTCCACGTTTTTTGCAAATATCATATCGTATCTGCCGTCACATATTTCAGACGATATTATGATATGGCGTTTGCCGTCAATATCCGTATGTTTTAAAGTATTTTTTTCTGTATCGTACTCGGTTTTAAAATTTGAATATACGATATTTTTATTTTCTTCAAATGCAAGACAGAAGCCTTTTGATGCGTAGTGAGTACCGAATGACTGCATCAGAAGCGATGGATTACCGTATGAGTTACTTTTGATCATATCCTCGTAATCACGTTCAAATGACATCGCAACGTAATACTGTTCGGCACGTGCAGTATCTTCCGCCGTTTCAACGTTCTTGTTGTACGTGTACACGGTAAGGGAAAGAACGCCTGCGTTAAGACATATTAAAAACAATATCAACGTAAAAATATACGTTTTCTGCCAAAATCTCATTTTCATATTTCGAACCTGTAACCCAGTTTATACACGGTCTGTATCCTGTTTGATGCGCCGAGTTTTTGACGCAGTCTTTGTATATGGACGTCAACGGTACGGGTATCCCCTTCATAATCAAATTCCCAGACGAGGCGCAACAGCTTTTCACGCGACAAAGCAAGGTTTCGGTTGTTTACCAACACCTCAAGTAAATCAAATTCACGGGGTTTGAGTGATATCTCCTCACCGTTTTTATAGACCTTGCGGCTGTTGAATTCGATGCGGACGTCATCAAACTCGAAAAAGTCCGTATCACGTTTCGTTCTGCGAAGTACGGCTTTTACTCTTTCGACGAGTTCAAGAATATCAAACGGCTTCGTTATATAGTCATCCGCACCGAGGCGCAAGCCTTTTATTCTGTCGTTTGATGAAGAACGTGCGGTAAGAAAAATAACGGGTGTTTCCTCTATGTATTCCATTATTTCAAAGCCCGAATATTTCGGAAGCATTATGTCAAGAATTATAAGATCGTATTTTAATTTCAGAGCTTCGGTGAGTCCTTCTTCACCGTCAAACACCTGAAAGCACTCGTGACCGACCAACTCAAGGTTAAATCTTACAAGGTCGTTTATTGCCTTTTCGTCTTCGACGATCAGTATTTTAGCCATGTTCTCCCTCCGTTTATACCTTTCTTCAATTATACTTTACCACACTTTTGTTTCCAACTTGTTTCCGGATAAAAATTATCCTTTTATACCTGCAATATTTTAACCATCGCGGGTAATTTTTTAACGAAAATCACTTTTTTGTTGACATTTAAACTCTACTGTGCTATAATACTTTCTCGAAAAACTGACATAAATTTTGCCTCGTGACAAAATTAACGTGTTGGAAAATTGTTTTTTACAAATATTATTTAATATCAAATGGAGGAATCACTATGAAAAAAGCAACAAAAAAATCCCATAAGAAATCTATTTTATTGAAAGCAAGTATTATCGTTACTATCACAGCAGCGGTTTTGATTTCCGGATGCGGAAAAAATCCATCGGACACTTCAGATTCTTCGGTCTCTTTTGACTCTTTTGACTCTTCGGTCTCTTTTGACTCTTCGGAATCTTTGGATCCTTCAGACTCTTCGTCTTATGAAGAAGAAGAAAATGAAATCATTTCTTTTGAAGGAATAAAGTTAAGTCAACTGACTCAAATAAAACTGAATGAGTATATTGATTTTACGATTCCATATACTTGGACTTTTGGCAGAGTTGATACCGAAGAAGAAGTTGTAGAAGAAGCGATTGCCGTCACGGGTGATAATACAGTAATGACAATCTTTCTGAAAAAAGTGAACGTGAGTGACGAAAAAACACTTCTTTCAGAAGAGATAAGCAACTTAAACAGCACATATCCGGAATACGACTTTAAAATATCAGAGCTCTTTGAAAATGAAGTTGCGATGATAGAAGGCAGGTCTAAGCAAGGCGATGTAAAAATGTATATTGCAGTGATACCTAAAGGTGAAGAATCCGTATGGGTAACATATGCATATAAATCTGAAGACAGTCTTGCGGAGTTGTACTTCAACAGCGTAATTTCGGAAATGCTGCAAAAGAAATAATCTTTTTTATTATTTGACCGGTAAACAAAATAATATTAATATAAGGAGAAAAATAATGAAAAATATATTAAAAAGATTGAGTACCTTCGCAATGCTTATTGCGATAGTAAGTAATGTTTTTGTTGTTAGCCCTATAGCAACTGAGCACGAGCATAAGGTGTCTTTTTGGGTCGAGTCAAGCTTCTACCAGGGGCAAGACGAAAACTATCATCGATATTATACAGTGTGGGAAAGCCGTTGTAATTGCGGTGCAAATCTTGGAATAGTTGAAGAAACATTCATAGTAGAAAGCCATTCTTGGAACGGCGACACATGTAGCAAGTGTACTTATAAAAAAACTCATACTCACGAAGGTGTAAGTAAAGGTAACAAAGTTACCACGCTCAAGTCTTACGACGAAAACACACACACGTATTCAATAGCCTATGAGAATTTGTGCAGTTGTGGAGAATCGGTTGGTCTTATCGATGAGACGACGAGTATCTCAAATCACAACTTCAAAAATGACAAGTGTGTAGAATGTGGATATACAAAATCGCACACACACACAGGTACAACTAAAGGTAAAAAAGTTACCACGCTGAAATCTTACGACGAGAACACACACACGTATTCAATAGCGTATGAGAATTTGTGCAGCTGTGGAGAATCGGTTGGTCTTATCGATGAGACGACAAGTATCTCAAATCACAACTTTAAAAATGATAAGTGTGTAGAATGTGGCTATCAGAAAAACCATACTCACGAAGCCTCTACTTTAGGCAAACATCTTGAGTGGTACGAAAACGCAAATGAAAACGGTCATACTTTGGTGACAGCCAATGAATCTCTTTGCAGCTGTGGAGAGATTGTTGGGCTTGTTGATAGAGTCGAAAAACACGAAAACCATAGTTTCGCCGATGATAAATGCACGAAGTGTGGTTATATCACAAAGAGTTCGGTGAAGGATGAGCAGGGTATACTCGGCGACTTCTTCAAAGACACTGACGTTGTTGGTTTTGAAGGGCAGAAGGTTATCGGAGAAATTCCGAGTATGGGATTGGTAATAGAAGTAAGCAACTTACTGGCAAGTAAAAATATTGCAAGTGACGACTCTTTTGATCTTGTTCCGTTGATTGGATCGTTGAAGTACAGCGATGAAGTGTATACTGTCGTAAAAAATGCAGACGACTTAAAAAATATCACCGATAATAAAGATGGATTTTATGAAGCTGCACGCCCTGTAACAGAAAGTAACGATGAAAAAACAGCAGACGCAGCGAATATTTCAGGCAACTTTACCGTGGTTCATTCAGAGATCGCATTGCACACAAAGGCTTCAGCGGCGAACAATAGCATAAGATTGGGATATACCCTTGCGAAAGTCAAACAATCAAATTTTTAATCGGTGCACCGAAATTCAATTATAAATAACACAAAGACTTGTATGCCTCGAATATACTATAACAGTATCCACAGTATACAAGTCTTTTGTTTGTTATTCTTAATACACCGCTTGCGGTGTACCCTTCTCCGAAAACAGTTTATTTTACTCTGTCTTCCTTCAGACTACATCGTATTGCTTTTGCTCAACACTTCGTGTACCTTGATATGAATTACGGCGGAAAAATTCTTTGTCGATCTCATTTATAACACACGTTTTTTTAACGCTCCAGAGGGGGGCTATAAGTGAATTTTTATCTCCGTCGCCCGTAACTCTTGCTATTACCGTTTCCTTTGGCAAAACTTCAATTTGTGATACGGTAGTTGATACGTACTGCTGTAAAGTAAGCATTTCAAATTTACCGTCGTTATACATTTTTTCAAGCGGTGTTCCTTTTAAAACGTGTAAAGAATGTATTTTTACAAATTCAGGTGTCAAAGATGAAACGAATTCGGCTGTCTTTATCATCATATTTTCATCTTCATAAGGCAAGCCGTTTATAATATGAACGCACAGATTTATTTTTTTACTTGCGTTTCTTAATTTTTCATATCCTACAATAAAATCATCAGTTGTGTGACAGCGGTTTATAAGCTTCGCGGTCGTATCGTGCACGGTTTGCAGACCGAGTTCGACCGTGAGCGTTGTTTTTTCTGCAATTTCCGCAAGATACTCACAAACGTCATCGGGCAGTGCGTCTGCCCTCGTTGCGATATTGATACCGACAACGTCGGGATAATTCAAAGCCTCGCTGTATTTGTTCTTTAATATTTCAAGCGGAGCGTACGTATTCGTATGGGCTTGAAAGTAAGGAATGATACCGCAGTTTTGCCATTTATGTTCCATTACTTTACGCGTTTTGTCAAGCTGTTCTATAACCGAAAGCTCAGCGCTTGCCGCAAAATCTCCCGAGCCTCTGTCAGAGCAATATATACATCCGCCGTATCCTTTTTTACCGTCTATATTCGGGCAGGTGAAACCGCAATCAAGCGGTATTTTTGCACATTTTTTTCCGAATTTGTGTTTTATGTAATAATCGTACGTATGATAGCGTTTGTTGCTGTCGGAATATATGAACGGGTTTGTATCTTTTTGTGTAGTTTTCATTTAAAATCCTGTATAATTTAAAGTTTGTAAATAATAACTTAACCGATATATCGTTTTTAGGGTATATAATAAAAGTTAATAAAATCAATTAAAAGAAAGCGTGTTTACTATGTCAAACGAACAATGCACACATGATTGTTCTACTTGTTCTTCAAACTGCTCATCACGCGAAAAACCGCAATTTGAGCCTCAGAACAAGCACTCTCATGTAAAAAAAGTAATCGGCGTTGTAAGCGGCAAGGGCGGTGTCGGCAAATCTCTTGTCACATCCATGCTTGCTACCGTTATGCAGCGCAGAGGATTCCGCACGGCAATACTTGATGCGGATATCACAGGCCCGTCTATTCCGAAAGCGTTCGGTCTTCACGGAATATGTGACGGAGACGGCGAAAACATCTTCCCCTTCGTTACAAAAATGGGAACGGAAGTTATGTCCGTAAATCTCCTTTTGGAGGACGAAAGAACACCCGTTATCTGGAGAGGTCCCGTAATTGCTGGAACCGTTAAACAGTTCTGGACGGACGTACTTTGGGGCGAGGTAGACTTTATGTTTGTCGATATGCCTCCGGGCACGGGCGACGTACCGCTTACGGTATTCCAGTCACTCCCCGTTGACGGTATCATAATCGTAACGTCACCGCAGGAGCTTGTTTCGGTAATCGTCGGAAAAGCAGCCACTATGGCAAAGATGATGAACATTCCGATAATCGGTCTTGTTGAAAACTTCAGTTATCTCAAGTGCCCCGACTGCGGAAAAGAAATCGAGATCTACGGAAAGAGCCGCGTTGATGAAGAAGCTGCCGCTTTAGGCGTTCCCACACTTGCGAAAATACCGATAGATCCCTCTTTTGCAAAACTTTGTGATATGGGAACTATCGAGCTTTTCGAAGGCGACTATATGGAAAAAGCCGCCGATCTCATAGAAAAAATATAATCATTACGGAACGGTCACCCGTTCCGTAATTTTATTTTTTCATTTTCCCTTTAAGTGAATCTATCCGCTTATCTCCAAATATCTTTCTTATAAGCTTATTCGGTAAATAGCGTATTTTTTCAAGAGTTCTGTACCATTTAGTCTGATGCCTTTTCACTCTGGCAAATGTCTTTTTTTCACTTTCTTTTCTCCAAGTCATCGCCCAATGATGTATAGAAACAGTCTCATTGCTTATATAACTTTTAGGGTCAATACACGACGTCGGACAAAAATATGTCCTCGGATATATATGTACACCAGATATCACTTGATATTCATTGTTTTGTTTGAGTCCATTTCTTATGAGAATTTGTGTAAATATATCAGTATTGGGTTCGGTATCTGTTCCACATTCATTAATAAAGGATTTTACATCATACGAATCCAAAAATTCCTTTATTATTTCGTTGTTTTTTTCTGTACCCATAATACCGCAACTTATATCAGTCTCATCTATAAATCCCAAAAAAGCTTTATGTTTTAGGAAAGAATCAAGCGGCTTTATTAACTCCTGATCTGTATCCAGATAAACACCACCGTGTTCATATAAAGCCTTCAACCTTACATAATCAGCCACAAACGCATATTTTTTTGCTTCATACGCCTGTTTTGTCCAAAGGGTAGAATTCACGTCAAAATTATCTTCGTTCCATTCAATTATCTCATAATCGGGACAATACTTTTTCCAGCTTTTAAGACATTTTTTCATAAGGGGTTTCATTTCCCCTTTACCGAACCAACAGTAGTGTATCTTTTTTTCAATCATTTTTGCATCCTCATCTTTTCAGGATTTTCTTTATTGCTCTTTTCAGTCTGTATTTTCTTATATAAGATATTGATACAAGGGGCGACTTTTCAAATATTTTTTCTTGTTCTTTTTTAGTAAACTTTTCAGCAGAGGAAACGAGTACACTCCTCAAATCGCAATTCAAAAGCTCATCATCATATACGGAAGTTTTTCTGTTTGCTTCGGATATTTTGCAGAAAGCAGAGTGTAAACTCATAAATGTATTAATATCATAGTTTCTTTCACCTATGCAAAAGTTGATATACGATAACAGCTCGTCCTCATCAAGTTCGGCACGGAGCATCTCTATCTGACGTTTTTTTAAGTTTTTCAAGCTTTCGATAACACGTGCAGGCGGTTTTCTTGACACTTGATTTTCGTGTACTCTGTATTTAAAAAGAACGTCGTTTACAGATGCAATATCGTATTTTTCAGATACTCTGCACCACAGCTCATAATCCTCAACTCCATTGTAATCGGGATCGTATCCGCCGACTTCTTTTATGGCAGATGTTCGCATCATCACCGTCGGATGTGCTATAGCACAGCTGAAGAAAAGGTCTTTTTTTATTTTGGCAGGCTCACTGTTTGACCAGCCTGTTTCAGAAATAATTTTATCGTCACAAAAAGTCTGAACTCCGCAGGAAACGACGGCGGTATTTTTATTTTCTTCAAGATATTTTAATTGCTTTTCAAAACGCTCGGAAAGTGATATATCATCGGAATCCATTCGGGCAATAAATTCACCTTTGCAAATCGAAAGTCCTCTGTTAAGCGTTTTTGCAACACCGAGGTTCTCCTCGTTTTTAATAAAAACAATTCTGTTATCTTCATATTCTTCTATGATCTTTACAGACGAATCACTTGAGCAGTCATCAATAATTATGAATTCAAAGTCGGTATACGTTTGTGACAGAATGCTGTCTGTTGCCTCTTTCAAATACTTTTCACTGTTATATACCGGCATAATAACACTTATTTTAGGCATTTTTTACCTCGCTTATTATGTGACCGTAAATTGTTTTTTCACCGTTGTAATTCTTCTCTTTGTAAGAGCCATTGTGCGCCAATTTGAAAAATCCGTTTGAATCAAGTACTTTTACATATTCATCCTGATCGAATCTTTCATTCATACGCTGTGATAATAGCCAAATATTCTTATTATTGGGCTCAACCGAGTCGATTGCTGATTTTATATCGGGTAAATTATTGTATCCGGTTTTGATTATATAGTCAAAAAAAACATAGTCTACCGCTTTGTTATGGCGTTCCCACCAAAACAGAAGGCTGTTACACACGAAGTCAAAAAGCATCAAATTGGGTTTTCCATACAGAAAGAAACCGCACCATTTGCCCATGCAAGCTTCGTGTGGACATTCTTCGGAAGTTGAATATTTCTGTGTATAAAACTCTCTGTCAAAGAAATCAAATTCAAAATTATCTGACAAAAAGACGGTACTGTCTATCCACATTCCGCCATACGTTCTAAGCAATGAAAAACGAAGAACATCGGACAAATGTGCAAGTGATATGATGCCTTTTTTATGTTTTTCCAAAATATATTCAGGAAGTTTTACATATTCTGTATAATTATCAAACGTAATAAAATGAAGTGCTGCTATATCATTTGGAATTTTTTCTCTTATTCTTTTAACACACGCAGCGACTATTGGCGGCATTTTTTCCTCACCCTGCCACCAGCAGACAAAAACAGGTATTTTTCCGCCCATATTCTTTTTTTCTTTTGGATTTTCAAAAACGTATCCGTTTTTATATTTTTCAGTAAGAGGTGACAATTCCTTGTCCATATAAGAAGATAAGGCGTTCATATAGCTTTCTGTCTTAGGTCTTGGAAAAACGAAATCGATTGCTCTGTGTACGGCTATTTTAAAACCGAACTCTTTGACATCGGGAAAAAACATCCCACATTCTTTAAAAAATCTCTGAAATAAATGTTTGATCTTTGACATCATATTCAACCTCTGTAAAGCGGAATTTTAAACAGTTTCCAACCTAATAAACGCATATATTTCCACATATCAACGGAGAGATACATAACATAATATTCAAATTTTTTAAAGAAATTTTTCTCCGTCGGAAGCCACATATCTTTTATTAATATCTTTGAATATTTTTCCAGCTCTTTTTTCAATTTCTCAGGTTCCTGACTGTTTTTACATCCCAAAACAAAATCAAGGAAAAAATATTTTGTTTGCAATGCAAAGCGTTCACAAACATTTCCGATATTTTTCTGTTGCTTCAACTTCATGAAGACTATGTGTCTTTCTTTCATATCATCAATATTCGAAAGTTTCAAAAGACTCATTGCGCTTCCCGGATTGCTTCTGTAGTAATATAAAGGTATCTTCTTTATTCCTGCTACGCTGACACCGAGAAAAAGCACCTCAAATATAGCTCTTAAATCCTCCGCTCTCGTAGCTTCTGGAAATCTTATATTTTCAAACAAGTTAGCATTGAATATTTTATTCCACACATTCGGAAGCATCCATGCAGAAAAGAAGTTTTTCAAAGATTCGTCTTTTCCAAACATACACGTTTCGCTAACGTAATCGTAAGTTTTATATATATCTATTTCCTCTTTACTTAAGAAATTAAGAAAGCTGCAGTACGCAAGGTCAACCTTATTTGATACACACAGATCGAGCAGATATTCAACAAAGTGAATGTTTATTATGTCATCACTGTCAACAAAGGTAACGTAGTCACCGGTCATCGCGTCAAGTGCTGTATTTCTGGCAGCTGATACTCCGCCGTTTTCTTTATGTATGACTTTGATCCTGCTGTCTTTTTCAGCATAGCTGTCACATATATCGGGAGATGAATCCGTACTTCCGTCATCGACAAGTATTATTTCAAGATCTTTATGCGTTTGTGCCAATATGCTTTCTATACACTCGGACAGATATTTTTCGACGTTGTAAACCGGAACGATCACAGTTACTTTACACATATTTTATACCTCTGATATTATTTTATCGCACTCATCGTAGAGCGCTTTTTCGGCATTTATTCCTTGGGATTTTGCATAAGACGTTACAGCATACAAAAGCTTTCCGATGTCATTTTCATCCGAGATATTATCTGCAAGTGCTTTTATATCGTCTTTCGTTGCATAGGGTGTAGAATGTTTATTGAGCTTTGATGATATCTTTTCTGCTCTGACAAGCGACGGAAGCGATTTTGATATACCGTCAAGTGCTTCTTTCGCACTCGTCTGTCCCTTCGTCTGCATTTTTATTGCATTCCAGTTTTTAAGGACTTCGTCTGTTGTATCGGCTTTTACATCAGCAAACACGTGCGGGTGGCGGATTATCAATTTTTTGCATATTCCGTTCAGAATATCATTTATTGTATATTTTCCGTCGTCCTCACCGATCTGTGCGTGAAACACTACTTGAAGCAATACGTCGCCGAGTTCTTCTTTCATAATTTCATCGTCATCGCTGTCGATGCCCTCTATTGCTTCGTAGACCTCCTCGATAAAATCAGCTCTTATTGATTTATGTGTTTGTTCCATATCCCAATGACAGCCGCCGGGAGAGCGTAATATTTTAAGTATCGCAAGGAGGTCGTCAAAAGTATAACTGTCTTTTTTTACAAGTTCCGTTTTTTTATCCATTTTAACCTCTTTATTTTACGAGCTTTATTTTTTTAAGTATTCCGTATATTTTATCGCCTTTTGGCAGATAGAGTATATCGCCGCCGTTTACCGTTCCGCTTTTGCATATGCACACAGCATAAACCGTTGCTGCCGCCGCTATCGGTATAAATACCGCAATTTTTGTATCGGGCATAAAGCCGTTTAACACAAACGCGCATACACCGCACAACAACGCACAAAATGCAGGTTTCAGAAAAATCCGATAGAAATTTGGTACTACACCTGTTTTTTTGCACATAAATATAAAATTCAATATTATTATTACAAGATATGATAAACACGTACCGAGCGGTATACCGAAGCGTCCTATTTTGTCAACTCCAATAAGTGTGTATGAAGCTATAAGCTTCACAACGATTCCCGCCGTCATTGATATCATAGGAAGCTTTTCGTTTCCCGATGCTTGAAGGATACTGTTCGTTATTCCGAGTATTGCACAGAAAAACACGGAAGGCGCAAGCATTGTAAGCATAGGGGATGCAAGCTGTGCGGAAGCTTCGGGAAATAAAAGCGAGAGTATACTGTAAGAAAGCACACCGAGTCCGACAGCACACGGCATAGATATAACGGCTGTTGTTTTAACCGCTGAATTTATAAGCTCTTTTCCGCTTTTTCCGAGTGTGAGCGTTTCGGTAAGCTTCGGAACGACAGCATACGCTATCGGATACACAAGCACCGTCGGCATATTGAACAGCGACACAGCAAGTGTCGTATAGTTTCCGTATATTTCCGTTGCCTGAACAGCGGAATATCCTATATCCTGCAGGCGCGCTGAAGAAATAACCGTGTCAATTACGTTTATAAGTCCCATAACTGAAGAAGAAACGGTTATCGGAAAAGCTATTGAACACAGCTTTTTAAAAACGTCTGCACTCTTTATATCGCTTTGCGCTTTCGTTTTCGGTGAACGAAGTGCTTTTGCCGCGGCACAGTATATCATAGATACAAAAGTACCGAGCGTTACACCGCTTATTGCATACGCTGCCGTAACGTATACGGGATATCCTTTTGAAACTGAGTACGTTGCAAGAAGCAGACCGAAGATCATTTTTCCGAGTGACTCCGTAACCTGCGACGCAGCCGTTACCGTCATTATTCCGAGTCCTTGAAAATATCCTCTCACAGATGATGATATACAGATAAACAACAGCGTCGGAGAAATTGCAAGAGCGCACAAATATGCGTTTTCAACCTCTACAAATTCCGCAATATCACGAGCAAACACCGTCATAAAAAGGCAGCCGAGTATTCCTATTACGGAAAATATCGCAAGTGCTGTTTTAAAAACCGTCTTTGTATTCGCTATATTCCCTTTTGCGTTTTCACGGCTTATCAAAACGGAAAGTGCAACGGGGAAGCCTGCGGTCGAAACGAGATAAAGCCAGGAATATATGTTATAAGCCACGTTGAAATATCCCATACCCTCATCACCTATGAGTCTTTGTATAGGTATTTTAAAAACGAGACCTATCACCTTTACAAGCAGATTTGCACACGTCAGCACGACAACGCCATACGCCAACGTGTTTTTCGTTTTATTTTTCAAACAAACCTCCGAATATCAGAATTTGAATTTTTTCATATCCGTGGAAAGTTTTTCGATATCTATTGTTTTAAATTCTCCGTTTTCATAAAGAGTCACACCGTCGCAGACCGTCATAATTACGTCCGTCGGATAAACCGTATATATCAGCGTATTGACAGGAGAAAAAGACGGTATGTTATGCGCTTTCGTAACGTCGGCTATTGCAAAATCAGCCTTGTATCCTTCTTTGATACGTCCGCATTTTTCTCTTCCCTGCGCCTTTGCTCCGTTTACAGTCGCCATAGGAATTATTGACGAAACAGTCGGAAAATCGGCTTTATGCATTACACCTCTGTGAAGAAGCGCCGTCATATTCATTTCATTTAAAACGGCAAGTCTGTTATTTGATGCAGCACCGTCAGTTCCCAAAACGACGTTTACATTAGCATTAAGCATTTTTTCAAGCATCATAACTCCCGAGCCGAGCTTAAGGTTGCTTATGGGATTATGCGCTACCGATGCTCCGTGTCGTGCAAGGATATTTATATCTTCATCTTCAAGCCATACGCAGTGTGCGGTAAGTGTTCTGCTGTTGAGCACTCCCGTTTTTTCAAAGAACTCACACGGGGTCATTTTGCGGCGTGCTTTTCCCTCTTCGTGTTCTTTTTTCGTTTCGGACAAATGGATATGAAATCCGCAGTTATACTTTTGTGCAAGCTTTGCCATATACTCACACGTATGCGCTGTATTTGAATATTCAGCGTGAAGTGACATATCGACTTTGATCCTGCCGTCAAAGCTGTTATTATAGTTTTCAAACAAATAAACGCTTTCGGCAATTCTCGGATCACTCAGGACGTCGGAGTTTTCATCAAAAGAAACGACGCTTCTCGATACGTTTGCCTTCATTTTACTTGAGCCTATCGCCTCGGCTATTGCGGGACAAAAGAAATACATATCCGACATTGACACAGTTCCGCTTGCTATCATTTCGGCACACGACAAAAGTGCGCCGATGCTTGCAGATTCATCACACAATTTATCCTCAGCGGGAAATATTGCCTCGTTTAACCATCTGTCAAGCGGAAGATCCTCTGCCATTCCTCTGAAATGTGTCATCGGTGTGTGTGTATGGCAGTTATAAAGTCCGGGAAACATTATCTTTCCGCAACCGTTTATTTTTCTGTCGTATGATCCTTCGGGTGCGGTGTTTCCAACGTATGTAAAAACACCGTTTTCGTACGACACGTACATATCATTTTTATACGATCCGTCTTCAAATACGACCGTTATTTTTTCAAAAAGTGTATTCATTTAAGCGTTTTCCCTTATATACGTTATGTATTCCATACAATAGTCGTCGCGTCCGGAAACGAC
>JAZOSS010000015.1:0-16965 GCA_045657205.1 Eubacteriales bacterium | reverse complement strand
TATCCTTTTGGGCGGTTTTTGTATCGTTTGCGGCGTGTTTTCTCGGTGGTATAATATCGGGTACGACTTTAGCTTTTGGCGGTTTTGCACTTACGGGGATTGCTGTTATCGGTGTAGGGATAGCTTGTGCAGGTCTTTCCATATTTTCATTTTATATTTGTAAAGCATCAAGCAAAGGTATTTTGATACTTACAAAAAAGGTTACGGTACAAGTTAAAAAATGTTTTATCAAAAAGGAGAAAACATATGCGTAGATCAACGAAAATATGGCTTGTTACAGCATCTTTTCTTGTGGTGTTGGGAACGGCGGTCTTTGCATTTCCTATGGCAAAATATAATTGGGATCTTACAAAGCTCAGTACAAACAAATACGAAACGAATATTTACGAAATAAATGAAAATTTTGAAGATGTATCCATAAATACAGACACGGCGGATATAATTTTTGTATTAGCCGATGACGGAAAATGCAAGGTCGAGTGTTACGAAGAAGAAAAAACAAAGCATCACGTTGCAGTTGAAAATAACGCACTTGTGATAAAAATGACCGACAACAGAACTTTTTATGACCACATCGGAATAAATTTTGACTCACCGAAAATAACAGTTTACCTTTCGGAAAAACAGTATAATTTACTTTTTGTTAGCGAAAGCACGGGCGATATAAACGTACCAAACGGGCTTAACTTTAAAGAAGTTGATGTTGCCGCAAGTACGGGTGATATTGAATTTTTTGCCTCATCATCAGACAGTATCAAAATCAAAACAAGCACGGGAGATATAAAACTTGAAAATATACTTTCCAAAACCGTTGATCTTTCTGCATCGACGGGAGATATTACACTTGCAAACACCGAGTGCGAAGAAGTGAATATTTCCGTTACCACGGGAAATGTGAAAACAAAGAACGTCAAATGCGAAAACTTCATATCTACGGGAAGTACGGGGGATATAACGCTTGATGGTGTTATATCGAATGAAAAACTTTCGGTTGAAAGAAGTACGGGCGACGTTACCTTTGAAGGCTCAGATGCAGGTGAAATACTTGTAAAGACAAGTACGGGGGATGCCGGAGGTACTTTGCTTACAGATAAAATATTTATTGTTCAAACAGATACAGGTGCCGTTGACGTTCCCGAAACGACAAACGGCGGAAAGTGTAAGATAAGTACCGACACGGGAGACGTCAAAATAAAAATTCAAGGAAATGAAACTTGACTTGTTTAAAATAATATGGTACGATAAATTCAGGAGGGATGATAATGGAAAATGAAGTTATAAAAACCCTTACGGAAAGACGAAGCGTAAGGGGATATTCAAAAAAACAGGTTGAGGATGAAAAGCTTCAGCTTATACTGAAGGCAGGTACGTACGCACCTACCGGTATGGGTATGCAGTCGCCCGTTATGGTCGTCGTACAGGATGAAGAAACGGTTGCACTTTTGAGCCGTTTGAACGGAAAAATAATGGGAACGTCAAGCGATCCTTTCTACGGTGCATCGACTGTTGTTGTAGTACTTGCTGATAAAACTGTTTCAACACACGTTGAAGACGGCAGTCTTGTTATGGGAAATCTTATGAATGCCGCTTTTTCATTGGGAGTTGATTCGTGCTGGATACACCGTGCTAGGGAAGTTTTTCAAACAAAGGAAGGTAAAGAGCTTTTGAAAAAATGGGGCATAGGTGATAATTACGTAGGTGTTGGCAACTGTATTTTAGGCTACAGAAGCGGTACTTTACCCACGGCACGTCCCAGAAAGAAAAATTATATTTACAACGTATAAAACGGTTGCCGCAATCAAGCGGCAACCGTTTTTATCATTCTTCTTCTTTTTTTGCTTCTTCGATTATCTTTTGTGCGATGTTTGCAGGCATTTCTTCGTAACGGATGAATGAAAGCGTATAGCTTCCTCTGCCCTGTGACATTGCACGCAAAGCTGTTGAGTAATCCGCAAGTTCACCCATAGGGACTTCGGCTTCTACCATCTGATAACCTTTTTTACCTGTATGAGTCATACCGAGGACTCTGCCGCGGCGTTTCATTATCGTACTCAATACGTCACCGACAAGGGGATCGGGAACCGTTACGTTGAGCGCACCGACAGGCTCAAGAATTATAGGATCAGCCTTTTTCATACCTTCCTTGTATGCCAGATGTGCGGCAAGCTTGAAGGACATTTCAGAGGAATCGACGTCGTGATATGAACCGTCGTAAAGGTCTGCTTTAAGAGATACCATAGGGAACCCGGCGAGAACACCCTTTTGCATTGCTTCTTCAAGTCCCTTGATAACGGCGGGGTGGAAGTTCTTAGGAACTGAACCTCCGACGCAGGATTCCGTAAATTCGAGTCCTTCGCCGTCACCGGGTGCAAATCTTATTTTTACGTGACCGTACTGACCGTGTCCACCCGATTGTTTTTTGTGCTTTCCTTCACATTCAACTCTCTTCTTTATGGCTTCTCTGTAAGCTATGCGAGGTTCGGAAAGATCGACGGATATGCCGTAACGTGATGCAAGCTTTGCTACAGTTACATCGACGTGTATGTCGCCGATACCCGAAAGGATGAGCTGTTTTGTTTCAGCATCGTTTGTAAATCCGAGAGTGAGATCTTCTT
Source organism: Eubacteriales bacterium (assembly GCA_045657205.1). Classification (GTDB taxonomy): domain Bacteria; phylum Bacillota; class Clostridia; order Oscillospirales; family CAG-272; genus RGIG7213. The sequence goes on along the minus strand of JAZOSS010000015.1, from coordinate 14,350 downwards.
CGAGAAGTCTTGTGATACCTTGTGATATCTTATCTTCTTCACCCTTTACCTTAGGATATACTGCGACACGCAGGTAAGGTTCTTCATATCTTATCTTTCTGTAAGGATCTGCATTCGGGTTTGCTGAGAAAGTATCGTTCGTGTTTACTCCCGCAAGCTTCGTCGTAACACCGATATCACCTGTGTAAAGCGAATCGACTTCGGTGAGATCTTTGCCTTTTATCGTGTAGATATGAGCAAATTTTTCACTGACACCCGTTTCGGGGTTGGTGAGAACGTCATCCTTTTTAAGAACACCGCTCATTACCTTGAAGTACGACATCTTACCGACAAACGGGTCGGCAACAGTTTTGAACACGAATGCCGCTGTGGGGTTGTCGGGTGATATTTCGCAGCTTATAACTTCACCGTTTCTTACGACCTTTTCCTTATCTCTTGCGAAAGGAGAAGGGAAGTATTCGATGATATTATCCATAAGTGTATCTATGCCCCAGAGCTTTGTTGCGGCACCGCATATAACGGGAGCTATCGTGCGGCCTACGAAACCTACGTGGATAGCCTGAATAGCTTCCTCTCGCGATATAGGTTCACCCGCACAGTATTTATCCATAAGCTCTTCACTTGTTTCGGCAATAGATTCATAAAGCATATTGCGGTAAGAGTGAGCAACAGGTGCGTAATCCGGAGGAATAGCCGATTCTGTGTGCTTACCTTCTTTGTCAAATACCGTAACGCACATATCTATAAGGTCGATAAAGCCCGTAACCTTTTCGCCGTCTATGAGCGGTATAAGAATGGGACAGACAGAAACGCCGAAGGCTTCGCGGAGTTCTTTGAAGGCTCTTGCAAAGCGGCATTCGTCATCGTCGAATTTGTTTATAAAAAATGCTCTGGGAACTTTATATTCAACTGCTTTTTCCCATGCAAGCTCGGTGCCGACTTCAACGCCTGCCTTACCGTCAACGACGATAACGGCACTTCCGGCTACACGTAAGCCCTGAGAAACCTCACCGCAAAAATCGAGATATCCGGGGGTATCAATTACGTTTATCTTTTTACCTTTCCAATCAATGGGAGCGACGGACAAGGAAATCGAAAAACCTCTCTTTTTTTCTTCTGCATCGTAGTCGAGTACCGTGTTGCCTTCGCTTACCTTTCCCAAACGGTTAGTGGCTTTCGTAAAATAAAGCATACCCTCTGCAACGGAAGTTTTTCCGTGGGAGGAGTGACCTATAAGACACACGTTACGAATATTATTGTTCATCGGTTGTTACCTTGCCTTTCTTGCAAAATAAAGAATATAAATTGCACAAAAATTTTTCGTATGATTCATTATACTATATTGTTTGATGTTATTCAAGAGGTTTTACATTTATTTAAAACGACGGATTCGTAGAAATTTTAAACGAAAAATTATGCAATTTGCACAAAAATACAACAATAACAACCAAAAAATGGTTGAAAAGAGCGGGTGCAATATAAAAAGAGATCCGCACTGCAACGCAATGCGGATCAAATATTTATTTATCGGCAGGCGCTCTGTATGCTATACAGAAAAGGGCGGAGTCTGAAAGCTCAAGTGCCTGAACAAAAGGCTGACCTGCTTCGTGATACGAAGCGTACTGACCGGCACATTTTATACGGTCTGCACTTCCGGCATCGTATCTGTAGTCAGTTCTGCGGTTGGCTTTTCCGGCGTAGATAAATACGTGGCCGTACGGCTCGGGCTGTCCTTTGTATCCGACGTATACGATGTCACCGGGTAAAAGTTCATTTTTATCTGTTATTTCCGTAAAACCGTTCTTTCTCAGAAAGGGGCAAAGATCAGCCATAAGTCCGTGCTTTTCGGGCTGTCCTTCGGAAAATCCCGCTTCGTAAAGTGCCCAGCCGACGAATCTGTCGCAGGAAGCGAGTCTTTCGCATCTTCTGTCACCTTTGGAAATTGCGGGGTTTATTTGCGCGTGTCCGTACGTGTAATTGTTGTCACGCATATAATCGGCTATATCCTTTGCGTGGTAAAGAATTTTTGAAGCGTTCATAGAGCCTGCGGGACAGTATACGGCTTCACCGTTTGAGTCGTACACAACGTAACCGAATCGTACCATATCATCGGCTTGCTTTTTCGCTGTGTCGAGCGATTCGTACGAGCCTATGCGGTGTTCTTCTTCACCGTACGGTGTTGTTACGTAATACATAATAGTTTCCTCCGGTTCTGTTTCAAGAGCTGTTTCTTGCGCCGTATCGGTAGTTTCATCAACTGTCGAATCAGCATCGGAACTTCCGCAAGATGACAAAAGCAAGCATCCTGCCATCAAAATAAGGAATAATTTTTTCATTTTCTTCTCCTTAATTATCTGTTGGTCTGTATGCAAATCTAAATTCTGCACCTGTCGATGAAAGAGGCTCAACTGAAGGCTGTGTTGATTTTATTCTTGTGTTGGAGCCTGCATCGTATCTGTAAAAGTTTCTGCGGCTGCTTTTTCCGGCACAGATGAACACATGCCTCGGATAATCCTTGAGGTTTTGGGGGACGGGTATATTCTGACTGTTTCCGACGAATATAATATCTCCTGCCTGAACTTCATCTTCGTCTGTTATCTTCTCAAAGCCGAGACGCTTCAAAAGATCTTCAATGGTGTTTGCACCGTAAAGAGCGTAACCTTTTGTGGAAGGCTGTCTTTTGGTGTTGAAGCCTGCATCGTAAAGAACCCAGCCGACAAATCTGTCACAGGAAACTATCTTTTCTGTTTTGTCAAGTGCGGGGTTGACGTTTGCATCTCCGTATATGTAGTTGTTGTCGCGCATATAATCGGCATCCAACTTGGCGTTGTAAAGGATTTTTGCAGCTGCAAACGAGGGACAAGGGTTATATGCAAGCTTACCTTCGGAGTTGAATACAACGTATCCGAAGTGGGAAAGCTTGTCTGCTGCATCTTTAGCCTGTTGCAGTGATGTGTACTCGTCGCCTTGCTGTGTTTCTTCTGTGTTATAAGGCGATCTGATGTAATATGTGAGTTCCATTTTGGCCTCCGTTTCAGCATCAGTAACTGCCTCTGTTTCAGAAGATGTGTCAAGTGTATCCTGACCATCGGATGTACTGCCGCAAGAGGTAAGTAACAGCGCTGATGCAATCAATAAAACTAAAAATTTTCTTTTCAATTTGTATACTCCCTACATTTTCTATAATGTCATTATATCTTTCGGTAAGGTTTTTGTCAAGTGAATTTGATAACTTTGAGCATTATTTTAAACAATAATGTTTTTTATGCGGTGACAGAGGGAACAATAGGAAAATCTAAAATTGCTTTAAATAGGTCTCCGTCAGTTACAATGTGCATTTTGCCTCCTTGAAGCTCGGTGAGGCTTTGCGCTATTGATAAGCCTAAACCGTTTCCTTCCGTGTTGCGAGACGTATCTGCTCTTGTGAAGCGTTCTAAAAGCTCATTCGGAGGAATATTCAATTCATCCTTTGAAGTGTTTTTGAATGTTATTCTGACATTATCATTGTGCTTTTCAAGTGAAATATATACTCTTGTTCCGTAAAGGGAGTATTTGCATATATTATTCATTAAATTATCAAAAACACGCCACAGTCGTCTTCCGTCTGCCATTATTGAAAATGAGTCTTTCGGCAGATTGGTGATTACCGTGAGTGCATTTTGCTTGAATTTATCACGATATTCAGCAAGTGCTTGATTTAAAAAAACGTTTATTCCTATTGCATTAAGCTTTACGTCGAGGTTGCCTGTCGATGCCTTTGATGCTTCAATAAGATCTTCTATAAGCCGTTTCAGTCTTTGCGACTGCCTTTGAAGAACTGTGGAATATTCCGTTATTTTTTTGTTTTCTGTATCCTCCTTTGATATAAGGTCGGAGTAATTTATGATAGACGTAAGCGGTGTTTTTATATCGTGGGATACGTTCGTTATAAGCTCCGTTTTCATTCTTTCGCTTTTAAGGCGTTCGTTTACAGCCGTTTCCATTCCGTCGGATATGCTGTTTAAATCGTTTGCGTGCTTTTTAAAATCGAGTATCAAATTTGACGTGTCGATCTTTTCTGAAAGATTGCCGTTTGCAAGCGTGTGTGCACCGCGTGAAAGTCTGTTGAACATAAAAACGCAGAATAAAATGACGAAAGCTTCGCAAAATTTAAGTAAGAACCATAAAAATACGGTGATATAACTTTCTCTGAAAATAATAGTCAGTAAAAGATCGGCAAAGAAAACGACGGCAAGTACACCTACGGTGCGTATGAACAGATTTAAATTAAGCGTAAAGACTTTTAAAATACGGAATATCTTTCTGAAAACACGGTATATAAAATGTATTATAATATATACAACAGTGTTTTTAAACAGCGTGTTCATTTTTATTCTTGCCGCAACGCTCATACATAGACCGAGCAGGACGGATATACCGGCTGTTATATAGATAACGATCACGACAATATCCTGCGGTTCTATGAACAGCCCAATCTCTCCCAAAAGGTACAAAGCAAAAATGAATACACCGCCAACCAGCGCCAAAAATAAGTCGAATGGTATCTTTACACCAAATCCGGGTTTTATTTCAGCTGTCCCTCTTTGTCTGCCCGATGCGTACATAAGATATACAAATCCTATAACGGAGCATATAAGACAAAATACCGTCAGAGGAAACAGTGCGTAACGTACACTGTAAGCTATATCGACAAATCCGCTGATGAACGAATATTTATCGTTTGCCGTAAGAGGAGATAGCAAAGAAAGAGATACGGAAAGATATTTTTCGTTTTCATCAGGTTCCGAGCCGAACGTGTCTACTCGGTAAATTTCGTTAAAATACATTTTTGAGTAGCTGTCGTATACGGTTCTCAAAAGATAATTTCTTTTGTAGAGTCTTGATGACGGATCTTTTTCTCCGTAATAACTTAATATTTCACCTGATGTATGGTCTTTTATCTCAAAGTACGATATGTTTTCGGATCTTATCGGGGTGTATATATTATTCTCACCGTTTGCGTAAAGCAGCATTACGTCTGACATATCGCTGTGTATCATTGAATTGAACCAATCGTCTTTATAGATGTCTTGTGACGTTGTGTATATTCCTGTTGCTATTGCACAGTATATGGCAATGACACCGCCGCAACTCAAAAGGATGAAAATAACGGTAAGGATGAACGCACTTACCTTTAACCAGACCCGTGAGGTAAGCTCTTTCATTTAGTTTTCTCCTTTTCAAATTTATAACCCTGCCCCCAGACTACCTTGATATAACGAGGCTCGGCAGGGTTTATTTCTGTCTTTTCACGCAGGTGGCGGATGTGAACGGCAACCGTGTTGTCACATCCGTCGTATACACCGCCCCAGACGGTCTTGTATATTTCTTTCGGCGAAAAGACCTTGCCGGGGGACTGCATAAGAAGTTTGAGTATTTCGTATTCAAGCGGTGTAAGACAGACCTCCTCGCCGTCGCAGGTCACCTTTTTTTGCTCGTCGTCAAGCTCAATGCCTCCGCAGGAAATGATGTTTTGACTTGATACGTTTCCGCCGAAACGCACGTACCGTCTTATCTGTGAGTTTACCCTTGCCGTTACCTCAACGGGGTTGAACGGCTTCGTTATGTAATCGTCCGCACCTAAATTCAAACCGAGTATCTTGTCGCAGTCCTCGCTTTTGGCAGAAAGCAGAATTATCGGTACGTTGCTCGTTTTTCTTATTTCTGCCATTGCCGTTATGCCGTCAAGCACGGGCATCATTATGTCAAGTAAAACGAGATGGATGTTTTCGCTTTTTACTATCTGCACGGCGTCTTGTCCGTTGTATGCTTCAAGTATCCTGTATTCGGGGTCGGATAAATATATTTTAAGGGCGTTTACGATGTCACGCTCGTCATCGCATATAAGTATATTATACATTTTTATTTGCCTTTCGTTTTTGTTTATCTGATTATAGCATATAAGTAATTAAAATCAAAGAGGGGATAATATTAAGATTTTCTTAATATTAACACCCTTTTGAATTCTATCGTCAAGAAAAATATTGACAAAAAAATATCGGTGTGATAAAATAATCAAGTATTGCCCCATAATATTGTAAAGCAATATAAATGAGGTGATACGGTGAAAAGTTTTTTTGTGAGGTTCGCGATAGGTCTTGTTTTCGGTACATTGCTCGGTGTTGCAGCAGGACTTGCAGTTTATATCGCAATTTGTTTGTAATGAGACTTGATAAGTTTTTTACCCACGCGGGACTCCTTTCAAGGAAAGAATGCGCCGCTGCTGTAAAGCGCGGACGTATAAGCGTAAACGGTAAGGTCGTGTCAGACCCTGCCGTACATATAAACGAAAATGAAGATGCTGTAACTTTTGACGGTGCTGTTGTCGGATACAGCAAATACATTTATATAATGCTCAATAAACCAAAAGGGTACGTAAGCTCCTCGGATGAACCGGGTGAGCATACCGTTCTTGAACTTTTGCCCGAAAACATTGTAAAATGTAACGTATTTCCGTCGGGCAGACTTGATAAGGATACGACGGGACTTATGATAATAACGAACGACGGCGCTTCATCTCACAGAGCGCTTGCGCCGAAAAGCCACGTAGAAAAAAGCTATGCATACGAATGTGCAGATCCACTCACAGATGCGGACGTACGCAAAATGGAAGAGGGAATAACGCTTGCCGACGGATATACGACGATGCCGTGCGGAATCGTCAAAGAAACGGATAAAAGCGGTGTTATCACCCTGAAAGAAGGAAAATATCATCAGATAAAGCGTATGTTCGGCGCGTGCGGAAACAAAATAACATCACTTAAAAGACTTACGTTCGGAGACATATCGCTTGACGGAGAACTTGAAGAAGGCTCCTTCAGATATCTTACGGATGACGAAATAAACAGCTTTACACAAAAGAAATAAGACGGAGATAATAATGGATATTTTAAAGAAAATAGCGGAAGAATTTAACCTCAAAGAAACGCAGGTGGTAAATACTGTCGAGCTTATCGACGCAGGAAATACCATACCTTTTATCGCACGTTACAGAAAAGAAGTAACAGGCTCACTTGACGATACTGTTTTGAGAAATCTTTTTGACAGACTCAATTATTTGCGTAACCTTGAAAAGAGAAAGGAAGAAGTGCGCTCTTCGATAGAAGAACAGGGCAAGCTCACGGATGAAATAGTTGAAGCACTTGACAAAGCGCAGATACTTACGGAAGTTGAGGATATTTACAGACCGTTCAAGCCCAAGCGTAAAACGAGAGCGTCCGTTGCAAGAGAAAAGGGACTTGAGCCTTTGGCACAGCTCATATTTGAACAAAAGGACAAGTACGATACACCCATTGCAAAGATTGCCGAAGAATACATAAACGAAGAAAAAGAAGTAAATACGGCAGAAGAAGCACTCGCAGGTGCGCTTGATATTATCGCCGAGGACGTCTCCGACGATGCAAATCTCCGTAAGGATATAAGAAAGCTCACCTATGATACGGGACTTATCACGACGGCGAAGGCAAAGGACGAGGAAAGCGTATACGAAATGTATTATGAATATTCCGAAAAGGTAAGTAAGATACCGCATCACCGTGTCCTTGCCATCAACAGAGGCGAAAAGGACGAGTTCTTGAAGGTAAGCATTGATATATCGAAAGAAACGGTGATAAATCTCATTCTTTCCAAGGTTATAACGAATAAAAACAGCGAAGCGTACGAGTATATCGTGTCTGCCGTAACGGACGGTTATGAAAGACTTATAGCACCGTCTATCGAAAGGGAAATAAGAGCAGACCTTTTTGACGTTGCGAGTGAAGGTGCGATAAAGCTTTTCTCCGAAAACCTTAAAAATCTGCTTATGTCACCTCCTCTTAAAGGCAAAACAACGCTCGGACTCGACCCCGGATACCGTACGGGCTGTAAGCTTGCGGTAGTCGATAAAACGGGTAAGGTGCTTGATACAGCTGTGATATATCCTACAATGAAGCAGGAATACCGCATAGAGGAAGCAAAAACCATCGTAAAGAAGCTGATAAAGAAATACGGCGTTGACGTCGTTGCGATAGGTAACGGCACGGCTTCAAAAGAATCCGAAATATTTATTTCGGGACTTTTGAAGGAAATGGACTGCGGATGTAAGTACATAATGGTAAGCGAGGCAGGTGCATCCGTCTACTCCGCATCAAAGCTTGCCGCAGAAGAATTCCCCGATTTTGACGTTACGCAAAGAAGTGCTGTTTCAATAGCAAGAAGACTGCAGGACCCTCTTGCAGAGCTTGTAAAGATAGATCCCAAGTCCATAGGCGTCGGTCAGTATCAGCATGATATGAAGCCCGCAAGACTTGACGAAGCACTCAGCGGTGTCGTCGAGGACTGCGTAAACTCTGTCGGTATTGATCTTAACACGGCATCTCATTCTCTCCTTTCGTATATTGCGGGTATCAATGCAACGTCGGCTAAAAACATTGTAAAATACCGTGAGGAAAACGGAGAGTTTGAAAGCAGAGCAGAACTGCTCAAAGTTCCGCGTATAGGCGCAAAGGCATACGAGCAGTGTGCAGGATTTTTGCGTGTGTCGGGCAGTGATGAAATACTCGATAATACGGGTGTACACCCCGAATCGTATAAGGCGGCAAAACAGCTGCTTGAAAAATTCGGATATTCTGATGACGACGTAAAAGACGGCAACCTCGTTTTGCTCGGCGAGAAGATCAAAAAAGCTGACAAAGCACAGCTTTGCGAAGAACTCGGCATAGGTGCGCCCACACTTGACGATATCGTAAAAGAGCTTCAGAAGCCGGGACGCGACGTAAGAGACGATTTTCCCGCACCTATCCTCCGCGAAGATATTCTCGATATGGCAGATCTGAAACCCGGTATGGAGCTTACGGGCGTTGTCCGTAACGTAATAGATTTCGGTGCGTTCGTCGATATCGGTGTTCACCAGGACGGACTTGTTCACGTTTCTCAGCTTTCTGATAAGTTTATAAAGCATCCGTCTGAGGCTGTTTCTGTAGGAGATCAGGTAACGGTGTGGGTTCTTGAAGTGAACGTTCAGCGCAAGAGAATATCCCTTACGATGAAAAAACCTAAAAAATAATATTTTAATATATTAAAAAATACTTTGCTTAACGAATTCTGATTAAAAATGAGTTAAAAAATGTTTGTGCAATTTGCACAAATGAAAAGCGTAAAATTTGTTGAATAAACGTCTTTAAAAGTTCATATATTTTTGATATAATCATTGATGTCAGAATATATAACGGTGTATCCGTGTATTTTTACGGTACATTTTAATCAAAAAAAGAATATTTCAAAAGATAAAAGGAGATTTTTATAATGGCAAGCTTATCCCTTAAGCACATTTACAAAAGATATCCGGGCGGCGTTGAAGCTGTTTCCGATTTCTGTCTTGAAGTTAAGGATAAAGAATTTATAATCTTTGTCGGTCCTTCAGGTTGCGGTAAGTCCACAACACTCCGTATGATCGCAGGTCTTGAAGAGATCACAGACGGTGAACTTTTCATCGGTGACAAGCTCGTTAACGACGTAGCTCCCAAGGACAGAGATATAGCGATGGTGTTCCAGAACTATGCTTTGTATCCTCATATGACTGTATTTGAAAATATGTCTTTCGGTCTTAAGCTCCGTAAAACTCCCAAGGCTGAAATAAAGCGCAGAGTTGAAGAAGCTGCACGTATACTTGATATCGAACACTTGCTTGACAGACGTCCTAAGGCTCTTTCCGGTGGTCAGAAGCAGCGTGTTGCCCTCGGCCGTGCTATAGTCCGTAATCCTAAGGTCTTCCTTTTGGACGAACCGCTTTCCAACCTTGACGCTAAGCTCCGTGCTGCCATGCGTTCCGAGCTTACAAAGCTCCACAAGAAACTCGAAACAACGTTCGTATACGTTACGCACGACCAGGTCGAGGCTATGACGATGGCTACACGTATCGTTGTTATGAAGGATGGTAAGATCCAGCAGGTTGACACACCTCAAAACCTCTATGATAAGCCCAACAGAGTATTCGTTGCAGGATTTATCGGCACACCTCAGATGAACTTTATCGAAGCAACGCTCGTTAAAGAAGGCAGCGACGTTTATGTTTCCTTCCAGGGCAACAAGATGAAGCTTCCCGCAGAAAAGGCAAATGCTCCCGAACTCAAGGATTACATCGGTAAGGAAGTTATCGTTGGTATCCGTCCTGAATGTATCCATGACGAGCCTATGTACATTTCTCAGTTTGCTGAATCTGCGATTGATACATACGTTGAAGTTACAGAGCTTATGGGTTCTGAGATCTATCTTTACATAAAGACAGGCGAACAGAGTCTTATAGCACGTGTTTCCTCACGTTCACAGGCAAGAGCAGGCGATACGATCAAGGTTGCATTTGACGTTACAAGAATGCATATCTTCGATAAAGATACCGAGGCTTGCATAATCCACTAATTAAGGATAAATAGTTTTGTAAAGCAGTCGGATGCATATGTTGTTCGACTGCTTTATTGGTATTAAAAGAAAGGATATTTTTATGAAAAAGAGAATTTTTTCAGGCATCCTTGCAGCAATTACTCTTGCAGCTGCTATGTTTGCTTCCTGCTCCGGTGATGATGTCACATCAGATACCGATATAGGCAACACTTATCCCTCGGAGCTCGATACGTACGCAGGAACACCCGCATACACGATTGATGGTGATAACATAATCGTTGATGGTGTTTCCTACCCCAACAAGAACAACTACAACTGCGGACCTATGGTGGCAGTTGACGATCTTGACAGAAAACTCAGCACGGCAGAACAGACGAAGAATTATACGTTCAACGAAAGATACGTAGGACTTTTCTACTTCCTCTGGCTCGGTGAACACGGCGACGATGACAGAGTATACGACAATATGAAAATACTTGAAGAAGGCGGCGACAAGGCTCTTTCCGCTTCTTACAAAGGCTGGGGCGGTGTTGGCGATATGCACTTCTATGCAGAACCCCTTTACGGCTATTACTACAGCTCTGATATGTGGGTAATGCGTAAGCACATTGAAGAGCTTACGAATGCAAACGTTGACTTTTTGTACTTCGACGTTACAAACGGATATCCCTACATTAACAACGCAAAACCCCTTATGAGATTTTTGAGTGAAATGAGATCTCAGGGCTGGGACACTCCTCAAGTAGTTTTCTACACGAACACCAATTCCTCCGATGTTGTAAATAAGGTGTATAATGAGATCTATTCGGTCAATTATTGCCCCGATACGTGGTTTATGATAGATGGCAAGCCCGTTATCATCGCGTTTAAAGACAGAATAACGAACAGCAAAATAAAGGATTTCTTTACTTTCCGTGTTCCTCAGTGGCCCAACGAAGGTATTAACCACGATGGCGGATGGCCGTGGATGGACTTCGGATGGCCTCAGACGGTTTATAACTACGAAGGCAAAGCGGATGCTATAAGCGTTTCAATAGCTCAGCACAACGCGACGATACAGTTTTCCGACTCCGCATTTTACGGTAACGACGATAACAGAGGCAGAAGCTATCACAACGGTGCAAACGACAAAGCACCCGATGCGTATCTTTACGGATACAACTTCCAGGAGCAGTGGGATTATGCTATTGCATCCGATGCTCCGTACGTTCTTGTAACGGGATGGAACGAATGGGTCGCTCAAAGACAGCCTTCAAGCTCCAACAGAGTCAATTTTGTTGATAACGCAAGCCCCAACTTCAGCCGTGACTGCGAAATGATGCGCGGCGGATATTTTGATAACTACTATATGCAGCTCATCGAAAATATCAGAAAGCTGAAGGGAACAGCGCCTACTCTCGTACAGGATACAAGAAAGCCTATAGATATAAACGGCTCGTTCGATCAATGGGATGATATACTCGTAACGTACAGCGACCTCGAAGGTGATTCGATCGACAGAAAGAGTAAGGGCTTCGGTCAGCAGACACTCACGGATAAGTCGGGCAGAAATGATATAGCTGCATCAAAGATAGTTTACGATACGAAATACGCATATTTCTACGTTAAAACATCGGAAAGAAAAGGAGATATTCCCGGGGCTATAACACCGTTCAATGCGGATTCTACGTGGATGCAGTTGTTTATCAACTCCGATAACGCAACGACAGGCTGGTATGGATACGATTATATCGTAAACTACAAAGCGTCATCCGAAAACAAGACGACACTTGCAAAGTCAACCTCTGACGATACGTTTGCATTTGAAACGGCTGAGGAGATCGACTACAGAATAGAAGGCAATGAAATGATGATACGTGTACCGCTTGCATCCCTTGGTATAACCGATTACACGAAGATAAACTTTACGTTTAAGTGGGTAGACAGTAACGATGTCGTAGATACGATGGAAGAAATGTATACTTCAGGCGATCAGGCACCTCACGGAAGACTTAATTTCGTATTCCAGAACTACAAATAATACGAAAAATACAAAAGAATCGGCACAAAAAATGCCGATTCTTTTATTTTTATAAAAAAATAATTTTTTTTGCAAAAAGGTATTGACAAATCGAAAAAAATGTGTATAATATATATCGTTGCATGTGAGTGCAATAAAAACGCGAGAGTGGCGGAACTGGCAGACGCGCACGTTTGAGGGGCGTGTGGATTTCACCGTACGGGTTCAAGTCCCGTTTCTCGCACCAGAAAACCTCTTTTGTCAAAAGACAAAAGAGGTTTTTTTAATGAATTTTTAACTACCGATAATATAAAAAGTCGCAGGTGCTTTATGGCTGAATTGTGGGATGCATACGACAGACAGTTTAATAAAATTGAAAATTTGAAATTGGTTCGGGGAAAACCTATTCCGGACGGTTTTTACCATCTTGTGTGCGCGGTGATAGTCAAACATACAGATGGAACGTATCTGTTTATGCGCCGTGATCTCAATAAATCATTCGGCGGAATGTGGGAGCTTACGGCAGGCGGTTCGGCACTTGCAGGGGAAACACCGCTTGAATGTGCCATTCGGGAACTGAACGAGGAAACGGGAATTATATCATCCGAGCTTAAAGAACTCGAAAGAAGTGTAAGTGACAGCTATCATTGCCTTTTTGTTGATTATTTGTGCATCACCGATTGTGACAAAACCTCCGTAACTCTGCAAGAAGGCGAAACGATAGACTATAAGTGGGTTGATGAAGAAGCGGTTTTAAAAATGAAAAAAGATATACTTGCATCTATTCGGACACAAAACATTGTTAAAAGACAAATGGAGGAAGGATTTTGACAAAGCTTCTTGTAAAATTGTTCGTTAAAAACTGTGATGACGTTGAAAATACAGCTGTCAGAAACAGATATTCCTTGCTTTCCAATATTACGGGAATGATCGCAAACGTCGTTTTGTGCATCACCAAACTGATACTCGGACTTACCGCAGGCTCTGTCGGTGTTATTACGGACGCATTCAACAATCTTTCCGATGCAGGCTCTAATATAGTTACAATATTGGGTTTTCATCTATCGCAAAAACAAGCGGATGAAAAACACCCTTACGGTCACGGAAGACTCGAATACCTTACGGCACTCATTGTAAACATTATGATAATAACGGTAAGCGTTGAGCTTTTTCACACCTCCGTGCAGAAAATACAGAACCCCGTACCTACGAAGATCAGCCCCTTGTTTATAATAATAATTTGTCTTACTGTTTTAGTAAAGCTGTGGCTGTTTTTCTTCTATCGTAAAATAAGTAAAACGATAAATTCTGCGGCTATCAAAGCAACGGCACTTGACAGTATAGTTGACGTTGTAACGACGTCTTTCGTGCTGGTTTGCTCCGCAACGTCGCTGTATACACCTGTAATGCTTGACGGCTGGGCGGGTATCGTCGTTTCGTTCTTCATATTTTTAACGGGCTGTAAAGCACTGAAAGAGCCGATAGACCTTTTACTCGGTACAGCACCTGATCCGATTTTAGTGAGTGAAATAGAGGAGTTTGTAAAGCAATATCCCGATATTATCAAAATACACGATCTTGTAGTTCACGATTACGGACCAATGCGCCTTATAATAACGCTTCACGCTGAAATATCCGCAGATATCAGCTTGATAAAAGCACATCGGATAATCGACCAAATCGAAGAGGATATGAAAAAAAGCTTTCACTGTCAGATTACGATACACCCCGATCCCGTTGATACAAAAAGGTGATATGAAAATACTTTTCAGTCATAACCACCGGCTAAGCCGTTGGCTTGCTCAGCCCTATAAGGGCATGTTACTGGCGGGGCTGAAAGCCCACCGAAAGATCTGCCAACCGCAAGCGGTCTCAAGCTACCGCTAAAGCGGTTGGCTTATCTTTTGCTCTTTTTTACCGGCTCACCCGTAAACG
>JAZOSS010000014.1:0-16626 GCA_045657205.1 Eubacteriales bacterium | reverse complement strand
CGTCTTTGCTTTTCTAAAAATCTTGCATATCTTTCTTCACTTATAAGTCCGAGCTTGTAGCCGTACGGGGTGAGTCTTTCGTCGGCGTTATCCTGGCGCAAAAGCAGTCTGTATTCCGAGCGCGACGTCATCATTCTGTACGGCTCGTTCGTACCCTTTACAACAAGATCGTCGATAAGCGTTCCTATATAGCTTTCGTCACGTCTTAACACGAATTCATCCTTACCCGAAAGCTTGAGTGCGGCGTTTATTCCCGCAATAAGTCCCTGTGCGGCGGCTTCCTCATAGCCCGAGGTGCCGTTGAACTGACCTGCGCCGTACAGATACGGGATATCTTTGAATTCGAGCGTGTGCTTCAGCTGTGTCGGGTCGATACAGTCGTATTCGATAGCGTATGCGTGGCGCATTATCTGTGCGTTTTCAAAGCCTTTGAGCGAATGAAGCATCTGCACCTGAACGTCGGCAGGAAGCGACGAAGAAAATCCCTGAACGTAAAGCTCCTCCGTTTCAAGTCCCATCGGCTCTACGAAAAGCTGATGGCGTTCCTTGTCGGCAAAACGCACTATCTTATCTTCGATACTCGGGCAGTATCTCGGTCCCGTTCCCTTTATCATACCGCCGTAAAGAGGTGAGCGGTGGAGGTTTGATTTGATTATTTCGTGCGTTTTTTCGTTCGTATATACGATATGGCACGGTATTTCGGGACGTTCTGCAAGCTCCTCTTTCGTTGTTCTTGATGAAAACGGCACGTCGCTGTCGCTGTGCTGTTCGTCAAGTATGGAAAGATCGACACTGCTTTTCAGAACTCTTGCAGGCGTTCCCGTTTTAAATCTCATAAGGCGTATGCCGAGCTTTTCAAGGTTTTCGGAAAGTCCGAGCGACGGAAGCATACCGTCAGGACCCGATTGCACGCTGCTTTCACCGATTATGACCTTACCGCCGAGATACGTACCTGCACAGATTATGGCGGCTTTACAGCGGAAGACGGCACCCAGTGCCGTAACGACACCGCAAACGGCACCGCCGTCAAGCAAAATATCGCAAACCTCCGCCTGGTAAAGCAAAAGATTTTCCGTATTTTCAAGGGTGTGCTTCATATACGTGTGGTATTTAGATCTGTCTGCCTGTATTCTCTTTGAATGTACCGCAGGACCTTTACCGCGGTTGAGCATCCTGTTCTGGAGCGTTACCATATCCGCCCCTCTGCCCATTTCACCGCCGAGGGCGTCTATCTCAAAAACGAGATGGCCCTTGCCCGTACCGCCTATTGACGGATTGCACGGCATATTTCCGACGGAATCGAGGTTCATCGTGAACAGTATTACCTTAAATCCCATTCTCGCACAGGCAAGTGCGGCTTCGATCCCCGCATGGCCTGCGCCCACTACGGCTATATCTGTTTGTCCGAGTTCAAAATTCATAATAAAATCCATTCTTTACTATTGCATCAAGGTGAGAAGAAGCAATAAGCTTTTATTCCATTTCTTTGAGTGCTTTACTGCACACAGTTACCAATTTTTTTATAGCTTCTTCCATATTCTGTGCCGTCACGGTACAGCCGGAAGCGCGGATGTGTCCGCCGCCGCCGAACACTGCGGCGATCTTCGTGCAGTCAACGTTTCGCGTACGCAGGGAGACCTTGTATTCGTTATTTTCCTTTTCCTTTACGGATGCGGCTATTTCAACGCCTTCGATACATCTCGGTATATCGACGATATTTCCTATATCGTCCCACGTCGCCTCGATGCTCTTTACAAACGCATCGTCGGCATACGCTACGGCGATCATACCTTCATCGTAAAAAAGCATACGCTTCGTTACCTCGGCATTGACCAGGAGAGTTTTCATAGGAGTTCTTATGTGAAGCATCTCGTCGATATACGGTGTGTCGATGCCGTACTGCATAAGAAACGATGCAAGCGAGTGCGTTTTTGCCGTCGTGTTTGAATAGCGGAAGCAACCCGTGTCCGAGGATATCGCGCAATACAAAAACCAAGCGGTATTGTACGAAAGATCTTTTATATATTTTTCCTTAAAATATACGGCAAGCTCCGTTATTATTTCACCGCACGCACTGCTTTCGGGGTTTACGTAGTTGTATTTTGCAAAATCAACGCCTGATGCGTGATGGTCTATTTTTATATCGACTCCTCCGTAAAGAGAGTCAAGACCTCCCGTTAAGCGCGGCTCTGCCACGTCAACGCTTATTACGCATTCGTTTTTATCCGTGTATCCGATATCCTCGCCGTCGGTTAAAAACATAAGTCTTTCCGGGACTTTGTCGGTGCAGACGATGTCTGCTTTTTTGTCAAGATCCCACAGTATCTCACGCAAAGCAAACGCCGAGCCGAGGGTGTCCCCGTCGGGATTTATGTGCGTTACTATCGTAAACGAGGAGTAATTCAAAATAAGCTCACCGAGCTGTTCTATGGTGTCAAGTCTGTTCATCGTCATTTATTTCTTTCAGTATTTTCGAGATTTTTGCACCGTATTCAACGGACGTATCGGGTATGAAGACAAGATCGGGCGTTATACGGAGGTTGAGAGTTTGTGCAAGCTCACGTCTGATAAAGCCTTTTGCACTTTCAAGTCCCTTTTTTATTTCTTTTCTCTTCATCTCGGCTTCTTCTTCATTTGCATCGTCAAGAAATGAGAAAAACACCTTTGCATATTTCAAGTCGGGTGTTACGTCGCATCCCGTAACGGTCGTAAGAGAGTTCGAAACGCGGGGGTCTTTTACGTTTCTTATTATTCTGCAAAGCTCACGTGTCATTTCGTCGTTTATACGGCGTCTTCTGTAATTCGGCATATATATTCCCTTCAGATAATTATTATATTCGTCTTTTCATTTTACAACATATTCTTGCCTTTGTCAATATTTTATATCCGCAAAAATACAAAAGACAGACGGCTTTACACCGACTGTCTTTATATGATATTTTACGCTTCGGGAGCTGCAAGATATGCCTTGTACATCTTCTTGAGCTTGCTGTAAAGAACAGCCGCTGTTATATACGTAATAGATGTAAGTATAAAGAAGAGTACGCCGCCGTTTACAAAAACAAACAAAATCGAAAGTATGTACGCCAGAACCATTACCCACGTCTTTTGCAAAAGTGCGCCAATGACGGTAATTATCATCAGAAATGCGCAACACGTATACATAACTACCTTGACTACTTTTAAAATATCCACTACTTCGTCTGTTTCACTGCCGGGTTCTATTATCTCAAGCAATCTGGTAAGATTGTTAATAGACAGCGGTTCGAAAAGGTTGATAAATTCATCATATGTGATATTGTGTTTTCTTTCAAGATCCTTGAATGGCATACCGAGTTCGATCTCGAAAGCTTCTTTAAGATAACCGTCTTCATCTGCTTCTTCAAGTTCTTCCAGCAATTCGTCGTATTCTTCTCCGAGCTCTCTGAATTCTTCGTCACCCAAAAGCTTCATCAAAGGATAGTCAAGTATGGATGCATTAAAAGCACGGTACGTAGGTATAAATATCAAAAGAGCGCAAAGAAGTCCTATCAAAACGGAAACAAGATTGATGACCTTCCAATTTGTCGGCGCCTTTTTCAGGAAAAACTTACTGCGCGACAGCTTGCTCTGAGTTGCAGGATGATTATACTGTGCGTACTGCGGTTGTGCAAATTGTGCGGGTTGTGCGGGTTGTTCCGTCGGTTCGTTACAGAGCGGACAGAATTTTGCATCGTCGGCGAGCTGAGCGCCGCATTTTTTACATAACATTGTCGATACCTCGTTTTTTTTGTTTTATTGTAACATAAAACATCGAACGTGTCAATATATTGTTTTAAAAAAATCCTCTTTAGCGTATTTCTTTCATTTGAGTGTATTAAAACGTTCCCAAAAGGCAAACAATACAAAAAAAGAAAAGGAGAAAAATATGCAGCTTACACAAAAAGAAACGATGCTTTTAAAGGACTTGAAGGACGAGGAGATGCTTTGTGCCGATAAATACGCAAAGCATTCCTCTTGCGCTGTCGATCCCCAGCTTAAAAATCTGTTTTCGATGATAAGCGGAATAGAAAGAGGGCATTATGACACACTTACCTCAATAGAATCGGGTACCGTACCTCAGATGTCGGGCTCGTCTTCAAGCAAGCCGTCGTTCACAGCAGCCTATGCAGGCGGAAACACACCCGATAAACAGACGGATGCGTATCTCTGCACAGATCTGCTTGCATCCGAAAAGCACGCCTCACATCTCTACGACACGTGCGTTTTTGAATTTAATGACGAAAATATAAGAAACGTGCTGAATCATATCCAGAAGGAAGAGCAGGAACACGGCAAAATGCTCTACGACTATATGAAGACAAACGGTATGTATTCGTAAGCTTTTGCTCTTAAACGGCATGGGGACGGCTTTGGTGGATTTTTAAGGTCAGCCTTTTTTACAATTGCACAAAACACTTGCATATCCAAAAAGATAAGCAAGTGTTTTTGTGTAGGTTGTAAATAGCACGGTGAAAACTCCGGACTTTAGCCGATTCCTTTTTTGCTTCATCAAAAAAGAATATAAAACAACAAAAAATATATTTTGCAAAAAAGCAAGCAATATCAAGTGCTTTGTTTCTTTTTTAAGTTTTAGAGGTTAAATTAGGTCTTGACCGTGATCCCATAAGTATCGAATATATTTTGGGACAAAACTTGTCTAACAAGTAACAAACAAAATTAATCAAAATAAACGATAAAATTGTAGTAATAATAAAATTGGGAATTGCAAACCACTCGCTTTTGGGAAGAATGAGAAAAATTAATTTTGTAATTACAGAAGAAATATTCAAATGTATTGCGTAAACAGCAAAAGATCGTGAATATATGGCTCTTGGTTTGATCTTATCAAAAAAGATATCAGTAATGCTCCATACCGCAAAAGAAGAAAGCGTAAAAATTATTACACTCAAAAATAGTGTAAAGGAATTTGTCTGAATTCTGAAAATATTCTTTAAGACTATGTATATGGTGAGAAATATTACAGAACTGTATTGAGTGATTTTGGTTGTTTTTCTGAATGTAAAATCAAAAAAATGTTTTCCTATTATTGCACCTATCATATAAAAAATTATCGAAGTCGGAGAAAAAAATACAGACGACGGTATTTGTATACCAAAAATCGAAAGAACAGAAAGTAAAATCACTGCAAATAAACCGACATACTTATTTTTGATTATTACATAGATCAAGGGAGCAGCAAATGAGAAAATGATAATATCAAATATAAACCAAAAAGGTAAATTAAATTTGTAAAAAAATATACCTTTTAAGATATTTATGAATGACAAAGTAAAAGGTTCTCTGCCGATGAAATATTTTGAAACAAAAGTATAGGAACAAATTATCTCAAAAATCATCCAGATAACATTCCATATCAGATACGGGATGATCAAAGTGTGTATCCGCGATTTTATTTTGCCAAAGTATTTTTTGTTGTCATAATCTTTGAAAAAGGTAATTCCTGACAGAATAAAGAACATAGGAACTGCAAAACGCGTTATTGATTCCTTAAAAAAATATGAGAATTTAGCATTGATTATAGAAATAAAATTGCCTGAACTTGCATATTGAGAAAATGTTGATATGTGAATAAAAAAGACCAGAACACTTAGAACGAATGAAATAAATTCTTTTTTTTGCCAAAAAAGAGTTTCGCGGTTTGTTGATAAATTCATTTGAATTACCTCAATTTTAATTTTATTTGCTGTACTGATCATATAAGTTTGCAAGAGTAGTAATAATATAAGACCAAAATTTTTTATAATTTCATTAACTCCAATCCATTATACCATATTCTATCTTAAAAGTAAATGCGTGCTGAATAAATTTCTTCGAAATACAGATAATAACAACACAATTTGTAATTTAAGGAGAAATGTATATATGAAAGCAACCGGAATTGTGAGAAGGATAGATGATCTTGGGCGAGTCGTTATACCGAAGGAGATCAGACGTACGATGAGGATACACGAAGGTGATCCTCTTGAAATATTTACCGAAAAGGACGGAGAGGTGATATTCAAAAAATATTCACCCATATCACAGCTCGGTAATTTTGCATCGGATTACACCGAATCCGTCAACAAAACGACGGGCCTTTGCATCGTCGTTTGCGACCGCGACTGCGTTGTTGCATCCTCGGGAATACCCAAAAAGGAGTTTTCGGACAAAAAAATATCGCACGAGCTTGAGGAGCTGATGAACAAGCGTATGACTTTTTCCTTTAACGGAGAAAGTGCAAAGCTGTACCCGATACCCGACAGCAGATATCACATAGTTTGCTGTTGCCCGATAGTATCATCGGGCGATCTTTCAGGCTGTGTGTGCATCGTTTCCTGCGACGGTGAAAGCTCCCGCGCGTGTAGCGACACGGAATTGAAAATAGCCATGTCAGCGGCTCATTTTCTTGCAAAACAGCTTGATATATAGTGAAAGATCACCTTTAAACATTGTAAAAAACACACAACAAACGACACTTGTTTTATTTTAACAATGTTTTGTATATTTTTTGTATAAGTTTAAAATATGCGGTTGACTATAACGCGTTTTTGAGTTAAAATAACCTTACTAAAATATAGGAGGAAACAGAAATGAAAAAGTTTCTCGCGGTCGCCATCTCCCTTATGATGGTACTTTCACTCAGCGCATTCGCTGCAAACCTCGAAATCGACATTGATTCTCTCAAGACTGATGCAACGCCTTGGGTAGGTGTTCACACAGGTGCGAATTTTGATGGTAACACGATCCAGATCATGTCCCCCCACCACATCACACCCCTCGGTGAGATCGACCTTTCCAAGTATTCAAAGGTTATAGTTGAATACGGTACAGGTGCTGAAGCTACGTACACAAGCGCTGATAAGGTAAACTTTACAGACGCTGACGGTAACGTTCTCGCTTCTTTCA
This sequence comes from Eubacteriales bacterium, assembly GCA_045657205.1. Lineage (GTDB taxonomy): Bacteria > Bacillota > Clostridia > Oscillospirales > CAG-272 > RGIG7213. Next base: position 9,699 of record JAZOSS010000014.1, on the reverse strand, counting down.
CACCTTCTAACGGTACAGGTCACTGGGGCTTGGCAAAGAGAACTACTGAAATCGACCTCAGCGGCGTTGATTACAGCGGCATTGTAAAGATCGGTTACGGTTCAGGTGCACCCGGTATGTCCGTTAGTGCTATCACATTCGTTGAAGCAGGCGCTGAAGGTGACGCTCCCGAAGCTCCCGAAGCTCCCGAAACACCCGATAACCCCGCAACATCCGATGCAGCTTTCGTTGTAATTGCAGCAGTTGTTCTCAGCTTTGCAGGCGCTGTTGTTTGCAAGAAGGTAAGAGCTTAATCTTTAACCAAGATCAATTCTTTTCAAAACGTGATTTGCAAAAAGCCAAAGAAGCTTTTGCGTAAAAAGAATAAAGTATGTTGTTATATAAAGTCTTCCAATTATATTTATCCGATTATATACAAAAAATACACAACACTTTTCGGAATTTGGAAAAAATAAGTATTGACAACTATTTTTTTATATGGTATAATGCGACAACACTAAATTTTACAGGAGGAAAAACATGAAAAAGTTTTTCGCAGTTGCCATCGCTCTTATGATGGTTCTTTCACTCGGCGTATTCGCAGCAGATATTTCTGTTGACGTTGCCGGACTTCCGAGTGCAATCGATTGGACCGACGCACACTATTCGACAAAGATAATTAAGGTTGACAGCAGTGACGGTATAAGCATTGGTTCTTTTGACCTTTCAAAGGTTTCCAAGATCGTAGTTTACTACGGTTCCGACGCCGATGCTCCCATTGATTCTCACATGCTTTACGTTTGCAAGAGCAACGGTGCTACGATCGGCGAAGCACAGCTCGCTCAGATCGGTGCTTTCTGGGCAGACGGCCAGAGACCTGTTGAAATTGCAATCGACACAGATTACAACGGCGAAGTATTGCTTACGAAGGATGAACCCGGCCATATGATCGCTGTTGACAAGATCATTCTTGTTGAAAAGACAGCTGATGCTGAAACGGAAGCTGCAACAGAAGCTGAAACAGAAGCTGAAACAGAAGCTGCAACAGACGCAGTTACAGATGCTGCAACAGACGCTGCAACAGATGCTGCAACAGATGCTGCAACAGATGCTGCTACAAACGCTGCTACAGATGCTGCAACAGGTGCAGATTCCTCTGCAAACGGCGATAAGAAAGACGAAGACGGCGGTTTCCCCGTTGTTCCCGTTGTTATCGTTGCAGTTGTAGTTGTTGCTGCAGTTGCTGCTGTAGTTGTTATGAAGAAGAAGAAATAATTAATTTTTCATAATACTTAAATAACCCGTGTGGAATGAGTATGGTTGTTCACATAAGGGTGTTTACAAATTTCGGCAGAGGTGTTGTTCCTCTGCCGATTTGTGTTATTAAGGGGTGTGATACAAATGGAAAAAGAAAGAGAATTGCCGAAAAGAAAGCGCCTGCGGCTAAAGAATTTTGATTACAGTACGCCTGGGGCGTATTTCATAACGGGTATGTACATATAACAGAAAATGCACGTTGTCCCGTGTCGTAGGGGCGATTCACGAATCGCACGAAATAGAATTAACGGATTATGGAAAGGTCATAGACAAAACCATACGGAATATTCCTGAACGGTATAAGGCAACAGTAGACAGATATGTGATTATGCCGAACCATATTCACCTTATCGTTATAATAATAGATGACGAAGAATTGCAACAAGGTCGATCCGTTATTTCAAAGGTTATTGGATATGTTAAAATGAATGTGTCTAAAGAGATACACGGTAAGCACGGTGATGCTGTGATATGGCAACGAGGTTTTCACGATCACATCATTCGTGATCGGCAAGACTACGAAAAAATTGCTAAATATATTTATGAAAACCCGATAAAATGGCAATATGATTGCTTTTATGCAGAAGAATAATCGTAGGTACGATTCGTGAATCGCCCCTACAAGGTTTTCAAAGGTTTTTGGATATGATTGTTTTCACGCAAAATAATAATCGTAGGTACGATGTGAATCGCCCCTACGATGTTATATACTTCCGAAGCGGAAGCCTTTTTCATCGACCGTCGCTCTGTCGCTTGTAAGTTCCTTGACAGCGACGGCGATCTTATTATACGTGTCATTTTCCGACAGCATATGAAGCGTTACGTTTGATCCGAAATCCGAGGACAGGATCTTACATTCGTAATTGCCGAGCATATGTTTTATTTTGTCGTGGTCACGGAAAGAACACGTTATATCAAATTCCGTAAGCTTACGCATAACGGCAATACCTGCCGCATTTACAGCATCCGTTGCCGCTTTCGTATACGCCCTTGCAAGTCCGCCCGTGCCGAGAAGGATGCCGCCGAAATACCGCGTTACGACGATGACTGCATCCGTTATATCGCTTTTTTTCAGCACCTCAAGCACCATCGTTCCCGCCGTGCCCTTCGGCTCGCCGTCTTCCGTGAAGCGAATCGTGTTATTTTCCCTTACGACGTACGCATACACGTTATGACGTGCCGAGGAGTGTTCTTTTTTTACCTCTGCTATAAATTCCAGTGCCTCTTCTTCCGTTGAAACAGGCATGGCAGAGCCTATAAATTCCGATTTTTTTTCGGTAAATGATGAAACGCCGTAGTCCTTTAATGTTGTGTATCCGTCTTTCATATCATTTCAACGACTTATTTACAAAGCCCTTCGTTTTTTTATCCGTTATCGCCGTTATCACGGTTGAAGTGTCCGTATATTCACAGTCGAGCACGTTTGCATTTGCGTAAAGATAGCTGATGATATCGCCGCGCGACGGCGGAATTACGAAAACTTCCTTCGTTTTTCCCTCGTTCACGGCTTTTTCTATAGCTTCCGTAAGCTCGTCTATGCCTTGTTTTGTTTTTGCGCTTATTTCAACGTATACACCGTCGTGCGGAGCGCAGGGCCTGAACGATTCACACGCTTCGTCCATCTTGTTGAAAACGTATATTATCGGCTTGCCGCCTGCGTCAAGATCTCCCAAAAGCTCCTGCGTTACGGAAAGCTGATTTTTATATTCGGGGTCTGATGCGTCGACTATAAGAAGTATACCGTCGCAAAATGCAACCTCGTCAAGCGTTGAACGGAACGCTTTTACAAGGTGTGTCGGCAGATTTCTTATAAATCCGACCGTGTCGGTGAGAAGTATCTCGTCCCCCGAGGGCAGAGTATATTTTCTCGTCGTCGGGTCAAGCGTTGCAAAAAGCTTGTTTTCGGCAAGGATGCCCGCATCCGTAAGGAGATTGAGAAGCGTCGATTTTCCCGCATTCGTGTATCCTGCAATGGCAAATTTGAAAATTCCCGAACGGTCGCGCTGGCGGCGCATCGTCGTTCTGTTCTTCTTAAGCTCCTCTGCCTGCTGTTCAAGTGCTGCTATTCTGTGCTTCAGGTGACGTTTGTCGGATTCGAGCTTCGACTCACCCGGTCCTCTCGTTCCGATACCGCCGCCAAGACGTGAAAGCTCCGTTCCCTTGCCCGAAAGCCTCGGGATCGTATACTTGAGCTGTGCCAATTCTACCTGCAATTTACCCTCACCGCTTACCGCGTGCAGAGCAAATATGTCGAGAATGAGCATCGTACGGTCGATAACGCGTACTCCGTCAAGCTCGTTTTCGAGGTTTCTTATCTGGGACGGGGAAAGCTCGCGGTCAAAAACAACGAGTGCTATTTCGTTATTTTCACATATTTCTTTAAGCTCCTCGACCTTTCCTTCACCGATACACGTGCGGACGTCGGGAGCTTCTCTCGATTGCGTCATTACTCCGAAAACCTCGCCGCCTGCCGTTTTTAAAAGCTGTTCAAGCTCACAAAGACTTGCTTCGTTTTCCGCTTCGTCGTCGCCCTTTAAAAGGACGGAAACAAGCACCGCTTTCGGATTTTCCGTTTTTTTGAATATATTTTCTTCTGCCATAAATATCCATTCTGCCGCCGTGCGGCGAGGGCTAAAACACAAAAGGACAAGTGCGGAAAAACCGTACCTGTCCGTAAGTGACATAGCTTATGCCTTATTTGCTCGCATTCAAGCGCTTTTTGAACTTATCTACACGTCCGCCCGCATCGACAAACTTCTGCTTGCCGGTGAAAAAGGGATGACATTTGGAGCAAATTTCAACACGAAGGTCGTCCTTTGTGGATCTTGTAACGACTGTTTCTCCGCAGGCACATTTAACTGTGACTTCCTTGTATTCGGGATGTATTCCTTCCTTCATTTTCTTCACCCTCTCTGTGTAATTCATACGAACCGAATTATACCACAAGTATTCAAACTTTGCAAGTGTTTTCGAAAATTATTTTTCGATAAATGTAAAAAAACTGTGAACCAAAGCCGAAAACCTCGGTGTTATCCGATATTTTTTACTATAATATCACCGCATTCGCTGCAGGATACGCACGTCATACCGTCGCTCATTATATCCTTCGTGCGGTAATTTGCATCAAGATACGACGATACTGCACGTTCAATGGCATCGGCTTCTTTCTCAAGACCGAAGCTGTATTTAAGCATCATAGCTGCTGACAGGATCGTGCCTATCGGGTTTGCAATATTCTTTCCCGCAATATCGGGGGCTGAACCGTGGATAGGCTCGTAAAGTCCGCAGGATGAAGCCCCGAGGCTTGACGACGGTATCATACCGATAGAGCCGGTTATCTGCGATGCTTCATCTGAAAGAATGTCGCCGAACATATTTTCAGTAACGATAACGTCGAACTGTGACGGATCTTTTACTATCTGCATTGCACAGTTGTCAACGAGCATATCCGAAAGCTCAACGTCGGGATAATCAGCCGCTATTTCGTGCATCACCTTTTTCCAAAGACGGCTTGAGTCAAGCACGTTGCTTTTTTCAACGGAGCAGAGCTTTTTTCGTCTTTTCCGTGCTGTTTCGAAGCCTATTCTTCCTATTCGCTCTATTTCTTCCTCCGTGTACACAAGAACGTCCGTCGCCGTGCCGTTTTCCGTCTTGTGTTCACCGAAATAGATGCCGCCCGTAAGCTCACGCACGATGATAAAATCTATCCCTTTTTCAACGATCTCCTGCTTTAAAGGAGATGCTTTTGCAAGCTGTCCCCAGATCTTTGCAGGGCGGTTGTTTGAGTAGACACCCATTCCCGCACGAAGACGCAAAAGTCCTTTTTCGGGACGCATATTTCCGGGTACCGAGTTCCATTTTTCACCGCCGACAGCACCTAAAAGCACGCTGTCGGATGCTTTGCATTTTTCAAGCTCACTTTCGGGCAGAGGACCTCCGTATTTGTCAATGGCGCATCCGCCCATATCAACGTACGTGTAATTGAACGTGTGGGAGTAAACGAGTGCGATCTTATCGAGAACCTTCAAAGCTTCGTTTACTATTTCCGGACCTATACCGTCACCTTTTATGACCGCTATATTTTTAACCATTTTATTCGCCTTCTTTCAAGGAACTGAGCAGTCCGCCGCTTTTTATGATGTTCTGTATAAAAGGCGGAAACGGTTGTGCTTTGTACGTTTTGTCCGTTGTGAGGTTAGTTATTATTCCCGTGTCAAAGTCAACGCTTACTTCATCGTTTGCACTTATTTCCTCGGCGGCTTGTTCACATTCGAGAATGGGAAGCCCTATGTTTATGGCGTTACGGTAGAAGATACGTGCAAAGCTTTTTGCAATAACGCATCCGACACCGCACGTTTTAATAACGAGAGGCGCGTGCTCACGCGATGATCCGCAGCCGAAATTTTTGCCTGCAACGATAACGTCGCCCGACGATACTTTTTTGACGAATTCCGCGTCGATATCCTCCATACAGTGAAGTGCAAGCTCCTTTGCATCGGGTGTGTTAAGATAACGCGCGGGGATTATAACGTCCGTGTCCACGTTGTCGGGATATTTGAAAGCTTTTCCTTGTGTGTTCATCGCTTACGCCTCCTTGTATTCCGTGATATAGCCTGCAATCGCACTTGCGGCGGCTGTGTGTGGGGATGCAAGATATACTTCGCTGTCAACGTGTCCCATACGTCCTACGAAGTTGCGGTTTGTCGTTGCAACGCATTTTTCGCCTGAGGCAAGTATGCCCATATATCCGCCGAGGCACGGTCCGCAGGTAGGTGTTGAAACGACGGCACCTGCATCAATAAACGCCGTGTACCAACCTCTTGTGACACATTCACGGAGTATCTGCATCGTTGACGGGATGATTATACATCTTACTCCGTCAGCTATCTTTTTGCCTTTGAGAATGTTGTAAGCGGCTTCCATATCCTCCATTCTGCCGTTCGTGCAAGAGCCTATCACGACCTGATCTATCTTTATATGGTGTAATTCGCTTGCGGGATGCGTGTTTTCGGGAAGATGAGGACACGCAACGGTCGGTACTATCTTTGAAAGGTCGATATCTATTACCTTTTCGTATTCCGCATCTTCGTCAGCTTCAAAAACGACGGGCGGACGTTTGCTTCTGTTATTCAGATATTCAAGAGTCGTTTCATCAACGGGGAAAATGCCGTTTTTCGCTCCTGCCTCTATTGCCATATTGCAGATGCAAAGACGGTCGTCCATAGAAAGAGCCTTGACGCCGTCGCCCGTAAACTCCATACTCTTATACAAAGCTCCGTCAACGCCTATCATACCGATGATGGTAAGGATAACGTCTTTACCGCTGCAATTTGAGGGCAGCTTGCCTGCTAAATTAAATTTGATCGCAGACGGTACTTTAAACCACGCAGTGCCCGTTGCCATACCTGCCGCCATATCGGTCGAGCCGACACCCGTGGAAAATGCACCCAAAGCACCGTAGGTGCAGGTGTGAGAGTCAGCACCTATTATGCAGTCGCCTGATGTAACTATGCCCTGCTCGGGTAAAAGGGAGTGCTCTATGCCCATTTTGCCGACGTCGTAAAAGTGGCTGATGCAATGCTCGCAGGCAAAATTACGGCAGGTTTTCGACTGTTCTGCCGCCTTTATGTCCTTGTTCGGTACGAAATGGTCTAGTACTATCGCAATTCTGTCTTTGTCGAATACGTTTTCAAAGCCTGCCTTTTTAAATTCGTTTACGGCAACGGGTGTCGTTATGTCGTTTCCGAGGACTATGTCAAGCTTCGTGCTTATGAGCTGTCCCGGCTCAACCTTATCAAGTCCTGCGTGATGAGCAAGGATCTTTTGCGTTAACGTCATTCCCATTTCAATTATCTCCCTTCGTCATATTATGGAACGCGCTGAGAAGCGCTTTCGTGTTTGCTTTCATAATATCCGTGTCTGTTCCCGCACCCCAGTACATAGTACCGTCTTTGCGCTGTAAGCCTATGTAAGAGGCGGCGACGCTTCGCGAACCGTCACCCTGCATACTGTGCTGTGTGTATACCTGCAAGGTGTATTCTTCGCCCGTATAGGCGTGAAGAGCGTTGTTCACGGCACTGAGCGAACCGTTTCCTTCCGCTTCCATTTCCGTTTCCACGCCGTCTTTTTTGAACGTCACGTTTATTTTTACCGTATCGTTTTCACGCATAAAGTCGAAGTCGGTAACCTCGATCGACGATTGCACGTTGAGATAGCTTTCGGTGAATATCGCAAGAACCTCGTCAGCCTTCAGCTCCTTGTGCTGACGGTCGGACACGGTCTTGCAAAGATAGCTGAGATCCTCACGCATCTTCGACGGCAGACTGTAGCCGTACGTGTGTTCCATAAGATAGCCGATACCGCCTTTTCCGCTTTGCGAATTTACTCTTATAACGTCGGCATCGTACGTTCTGCCTATGTCGGCAGGATCTATCGGGATGTACGGTACGGACCATTCGTGAAGGTTCTTCTTCTGTCTGTACTTCATTCCTTTTGCTATTGCATCCTGATGCGAGCCCGAGAAGGCGGCAAATACGAGCCCGCCTGCATACGGGGATCTGTCGTAGACCTGCATACGCGTGCATTTTTCGTATTTTTCGACAAGATGCGTCATTGATGAAAAATCAAGTCCCGGATCTATTCCGTGGGAGTACATATTCATCGCAAGGGTGATTATATCGACGTTCCCCGTACGTTCACCGTTTCCGAAAAGCGTTCCTTCCACACGGTCAGCCCCTGCCAAAAGTCCAAGCTCCGCATCGGCAACGCCCGTGCCGCGGTCGTTGTGCGGATGTAAAGAAATCGTTACAAATTCACGGTATTTGAGATTTTCGCTCATATATTCGACCTGTGAAGCGTATACGTGAGGAGAGCTCATTTCAACCGTTACGGGTAAGTTTATTATTACGTTGTTTTCTTCGTTCGGCTGAAGCTCGTCAAGAACGGCGTTGCATACTTCAAGGGCGTATTCGGGTTCCGTTCCCGTGAACGATTCGGGGGAGTATTCAAAACGGAAGTTGCCTTCGTATTCGTCGGCTAATTTCTTTACAAGTCTTGCGCCCTCGATGGCTATTTGTTTTATCTCTTCCTTTGATTTTTTGAAGACCTGCTCACGCTGGGCAACGCTTACGGAGTTGTAAAAGTGAATTATCGCATTCGGTGCGCCTTTGCAGGCGTCAAACGTCTTTCTGATGATATGCTCACGGCATTGGGTGAGCACCTGGACGGATACGTCGTCGGGTATCATACCTCCGTCGATAAGCGTACGCAAAAACTCGTATTCCGTTTCGCTTGCCGCAGGAAAACCGACCTCTATTTCCTTGAAGCCGACTTCAAGAAGCATCTTGAAATATTCAAGCTTTTCTTCAAGACTCATCGGTATCACAAGACTCTGGTTGCCGTCACGCATATCGACACTGCACCAGATCGGTGCTTTGTCAACGTGGTCTTTCTTTACCCATTTGTTATATTTTTCACCGACGGGGAAATATCCCACTCGGTATTTACTTGCATCCATCATTGCGTTTTCTCCTTTGACACGGATGATCCGAAGATCATATTTTACAAATTTGAGTTTATCACTTTGCCGTGCCCGTGTCAATGCTTTTTGTAAAATTTTATAAATATGCACAATATCTCTTTAAAGTAAAGAAAATATATATAAAAAACACTGAAAAGTGTTGACAATACGAAAAAATTATGGTAAAATGAAGTCACGCTTTTAAGCGGAATAATTTTTTTTAGGAGGAAATTATGAAAAGATTTCTCGCAATTGCCATCACACTTATGATGGTTCTTACACTCGGCGTTTTCGCTGCTGATGTAACGATTGACGCTTCCACACTTCCCGGTGCAATTGACTTTTCCCCTGCTAAGTACACAGCTAAGATTCTCAGAATCGAAAGTGAAGACGGTGTAAGCATCGGTACTGCTAACCTTGCAGATTATGCTAAGATCACAGTATCCTACGGCGGCGACCCCGGCGTTGCATTCGGTGAACACAACATCTATGTTTGCCAGGCAGACGGTACAGTTATAGCTCAGGCTAAACTCAGCCAGAACGGTCTTTTCTGGGCAGACGGTCAGAGAACAGTTGATATCGCTATCGACTCTGATTACAACGGTGAGATCTTCCTTAAGAAGGATAATTGCACAAACCAGATCGCTATCGACAAGATCATCCTTTCCAGCGACGCAGGTGAAGTTACACCTCCCCCTGCAGATGACGAACCTGCTGACAACCCTGCAACATCCGATGCTTTCGTAGTTATCGCAGCAGTTGCAATGATCGCACTCGCAGGCACAGTTGTTTGCAAGAAGGTTAGAGCATAATTTAATTTGCTACATAAAAAGCAGCATCCGAAAGGGTGCTGTTTTTTTATCGAATATCTTGCTGACTTATTT
>JAZOSS010000013.1:0-4740 GCA_045657205.1 Eubacteriales bacterium | reverse complement strand
GGGACAGAAGGGTAACTTTGTAGGCGTTCCCACTGACTGTCCTCAGCGTGACGAACGCTTGGGCTGGACAGGTGACGCGCAGGTATTCTGCCGTACGGCTTGCTACAATATGGACTGCTACGGCTTCTACGATAAATACGGCGAAGATGTTATAGAATCACAGAAACCCAACGGCGCAATAACGGATATCACGCCGCAGGTAAGATGGAACAACGGCGTCGGCGGCGATCTCGTAGGAAATGCAAACGCAGCTTGGGGTGATGTAATATTCGTAATGCCTTATACCGTTTACACAATGTACGGCGATATAAACATCCTTTATAAATATTACGACTCAATGGAAAAATACTTCAAGTGCCTGCTCGGTACCACAAAGGGACTTTTGCGCCCTGATTACGGATACGGCGACTGGCTTTCCATTGATGACGATACACCGAAGGACGTTCTTTCAACAGCATACTTTGCTTATGATGCGTACATTATGTTCAAAGTTTCCGAAATACTTGGAAAAGACTACGAAAGAATTTACTACGCACGTATGTTTGAAAAGATAAGTGCGGCTTGGTGTGACGCTTATATGGATGAAGAAGGTATGATAAAGGGAGACACACAGTGCTGCTATCTGTTGGCACTCAAAATGAAACTCATACCCGATGATATGAGAAAACGTGCCGCAAAGCATCTCGTACGCACGATCGAAAGAAAGAATTATCACCTCTCTACAGGATTTGTCGGTGTATCGTATTTGTTGCCTATCCTTTGTGATTGCGGATACAGCGATATCGCATATAGACTCTTACTTAACGATACGTATCCTTCATGGGGCTATTCCATCAAAAACGGTGCTACGACCATATGGGAAAGATGGAATTCCTATACAAAGGAAAACGGTTTCGGCGATGCCGGAATGAACTCCTTCAACCATTACTCTCTCGGCTCCGTGTCCGAATGGATGTACTCGTATATGGGCGGTATTAAACCCGCTAAACCCGGATTTAAAGAGTTCTTTGTTAAACCTCATTTTACAGACAGACTTGACTTCGTAAACGTCAAGTACGAAAGTATTTGCGGTACGATATGCTCAGAGTGGAAGAAAACAAGTTTCGGTTACGAACTTACCGTAACAGTCCCTGTAAATACAACGGCGTATATTGCTCTTGATCCCGAAAAAACGACAGCTATGACAGCAGGAAAGATAAAGACACGCAAGAAAGGCTTTATTGTTCCTTCGGGCAAATACTCATTCGCTTACAATATCTAACATAATTACGGCAGTGTTTCTTGTTTTAAGAAGCACTGCCTGTTTTATATGCAACTAAAAATATTATTTACAATTTATTAACACTTACGCCCATATATGTATGGCACATATAATGTATAATTAATTAATAATAGAAATTATTTTAACAAAAGAAATGTAAACGAAACTATGAAAAAAAAGAAAAAGATAGTTATAATATCAGCATTTACGCTTGTTGTTGTCATTACGTGCATTTTGTGCTACTTTATGTTCAAGGAGAATGAAGTGCCGCAACTTGACGTAGAACTGTACGAAACGGAAAGTATTCCGCTTGGCTCGGGACTTGTTATAACCGATATAGGTAAGTATACGGGAATTTTCGTGGAAGACGGAAGTGATGAACCGGTATCCGGAATTATGATGATAATTCTGAAAAATATATCGGGCAAGGATCTGCAGTATGGTGAGATCTACGTTGAATATCCGTCGTATACGGCTGAATTTACCGTTTCAAACTTACCGAATAACGGTTCTGTTGTATTGCTTGAAAAGAATAAAAAGAAATCTTCACAAAAAGAATTTCTTTCCGCAAGATATGAAAACTGTGTGTTCTTTCCTTCGGCGATGGATACAATGGAAGAAATGTTTGAGGTTTCCGGCATCGACGGCGCGATGAACGTAAAAAATATTTCACAGACCGATGTAGATTCACCGATAGAGGTGTATTATAAAAACAGCAGTACATCATTGTTTTACGGAGGAATAACGTATAAAATATCGATTCCTACCGGAATTAAAGCAGGTAAGACGGCACAGTTGTATTCCCCTCACTACGATCTGTCAAACTGCAAAGTTGTCGATATCGTTATTAAAGAAAAATAATATGGAGTTGTATTATAATTTTGCGGATATTTCTTTTAAAGTATCTATTGCTGATGGATTGACCGTGACCGAAAACGGTATTCTTTCGGAGTTTAAAACGGAAAAATGCCAATGCGAATATTCGGTAAATATATCCGGAAATGATAGTTTTCCTGACGCTGTGGGTGAGTGCGTTTTTTCTTCCGATAACAGAATAGTATTTGCAGAAGATAACACAGAGCATATTTATATAGGCTCGGTGTCGGGTGGGATATCGGGTGCTTATATGTATATCCGTTGTTTTAAAAACGAAAATACGGTCTTTGTAAGAGGGTTGTATAACGGTGAAATACCGCAACGTATACTGATAAATTCGATGACAGCTATCCACGCTGTTTGCAATAACGGCGGTGTGCTGTTTCATTCGTCATTTATAAAAGTCTGCGGTAAAGCAATACTTTTCACAGCACCGTCGGGTGTCGGCAAATCCACCCAGGCACAGCTTTGGTGTGAATATGAAAACGCAGAGCTTATAAACGGTGACAGATCCGTGCTGTATCCCGGACGTGCGTGCGGTGTACCGTACTGCGGCAGCTCAGGCGTCAGTAAAAACGCAGATCTTCCGATATGTGCAATAGTATATCTTTCGCAAGCCCCTGCGGATTCCGTTAAAAGGCTTTACGGTGTTTCGGCTTTCAGAAAAATATGGGAAGGCTGCAGTGTGAATATGTGGAATAAAAACGATGTTGAAAAAGCAGTAAAGACGGTAAGTGACATCGTATCAGACATACCTGTATATCATCTTTCGTGCACAAAACAGAGAAGTGCTGTTGATATATTAAAAAGAGAGTTAGGACTTGGAAATGAATAAAAGACCTACAGAACCTTATTTAGCAACCTATTTTCATAGGATAGGCAGAGAAAAGGGACTTCCTATCGCAGGTAATTTTGAGCTTACGGGAAGATGTAACTTCAATTGTCCTATGTGTTACGTACATACATCGGACCCTGAAAATATAAAAAATGAGCTTACGACGGCACAATGGATATCGCTTGCTGAAAGTGCCGTTAAAAATGGTATGATATTCTGTCTTTTGACAGGCGGTGAGCCGTTTGTAAGAAAGGATTTCTTCGAGATATACGGCGCACTTAAAAAAATGGGTGTTCTTGTATCTATAAACAGTAACGGTTCGTTGCTTGATGGGGAAATAAGACAGCGTCTTTTGGAAGATCCTCCTCTGAGAATAAACGTATCTATTTATGGAAGCAGTAACGATACGTATAAAAATATGTGCGGAACACCGTCGTTTGATAATGTTATCGAAAATGTAAAAGCGCTTAAAAAAGGCGGTATCGACGTCCGCGCAAACCTTTCAATAACACCGTATAATGTTGACGATCTTGAAAAAATCGTTGAAATTTGCAACGAAAATAATATTTTGATAAAGGCTTCGAGTTATATGTATCCTCCGATAAGGATCGGGGACAGCGAGTGCGACAGATTTTCAAGACTCACGGCGGAGCAGTCGGCATCAGCAACACTTCGATGGGATCTTTTGCGTTTTACTCCCGAAGAGTTTAAGCTTCGTGCCGAAAGTATGATAAAGTTCGGAAAGCTTCCCGATAACGATTGTCCGACAGAGCTTGATTCGGGAATATCCTGCCGCGCGGGCAGCACGTCGTTCTGGGTAACGTACGACGGTAAAATGACTCCGTGCGGAATGATGCCGACTCCTGTCACAGAGCCTATGAAAACAGGCTTTGAAGACGCTTGGCACAGTCTTATAAAGGCGACGTCTGAGATACGCTTGCCGGGTAAATGTTCAAGCTGTAAATTTAAAGAAATGTGCGGTGTATGTGCGGCCATTTGTTTTTCTGAAACGGGAAGCTTTAATAAAGTACCCGAATATTCTTGCAAGCAAACAGAACATCTCTACCGTCTAACACTTGAAAAATACGAAAGGCTTAAGGAAAAAGAAAGTGAAAATTAAAAAGGAACTTATTAAAAGAGAAATAGGCGGCGAAACGATACTCGTTCCCGTTGGAAAGACTGTTTACGATTCAAAAGGCCTTTTTGTTATAAACGAGCTTGGAACGTTCATTTGGGAAATGCTTCCGAAAGCTGAAAAAGAAGAAGATATTTTAAACGCCGTTCTTTCGGAATATGACGTTTCTGAAGAAGAAGCAAAAAAAGATCTTACGGAATTTTTAAACTCACTCAGAGAAATGGATATAATATAAAATCAGGGGCAGGCTCATTAAGAGATAGAAAAGAATAAAAAAAGATACTCTTTACTTTCAAAAAAGTATTGAGTATCTTTTTGCTTTAATGTATAATTCAATTGCACAAAACCCTACAAGAAAGCGAGATAATTATACACCAATGAGAGACAGAAATCAAGTAGTTTTACCGATAGATTTAGAAATTTGTATTTCAAAAGAAGATCTTGTATTCACCGTTGCTGAAATATGCGATAATTTGTGTTATGACAAGCTATTTGAAACATATATAAGAAAATGGAGAAAGCTCAATCCCATAACACTGTTTGAAATAGTATTGTTTGCATATATGGAGAGGAAATTCTCATCACGTGAAATCGTAAAAGCTTGCAAAACAGATATACGCTTTATGTGGCTTT
>JAZOSS010000012.1:0-29042 GCA_045657205.1 Eubacteriales bacterium | reverse complement strand
AAAACATGTGCTTATGTGTGGACAGTCTTAATAGGGTTTATATCTATGCGAAAGAGTACAGACAGCCCACGAACTGCTTACGGAATATTATAGACAACAGGATCCGGCATTAGGAGTTGCAAAATAAGAATTGCATAAATTCCAATTTATCGAACGGTGGCATAAAGCAAAAAGGTTGCATATCAAATGCAACCCAAAAGCCAAAATGCAACTTTGCAACCCAATGCAACCCGTATCAAAAATTGCGTTATAATTCATGAAAAACGACAAGTTTCAACAGAAACTTGTCGTTTTTCAATAATATCCGTTTCTCGTGGAACGGGCGTATATCTTCGATATGATATCCACCTTTGGTGGATGATATACGCCTTCGGCATATGAAGGAACGGATATTACATCACAATTGCGAAGCAAGTATATCATATCTGCAAGAGTTCAAAACTGTGCAAAAACTGCCAAAAATATTTTTTGAGTCGATGAGCAGAAAACTCTCAAATCTCGTCATTATTTATTTTATCAATGATATTTGTATTAGCTTATTTTATCTTTTTCTTTTTTGTTCGCAAAGTTCGGTAAGAGTATCATCAATTTGTTTTGCTATAAATTCAGGGGTTGATTCTTTATAATTTTCCTTTATCCATTCCTGCTCAAGCCGTTTATCTTTAGACTTAATACAAAAATCTATGAACTTTTCAGCGACAGCGTCTATATCTTCATCTTTTTCACTCAAATTCAAGCAAAGTGGGTATCTGTTTGTATAATAAAGGCTTGGACAATCGTCCAATTTATAGAAATTAACAAAAGGTTTTCCTGTATTAATATATTCAAATATCTTTGACGGAATATGGACAGGAACAGAATTTCCGATATTTATCAAAATATCCGCCTTTGCCATTTCTTTTTTTATTTCATCATATGACATTCTTGGAAGTATCGTCAGTTCTGCACCCGTGTCTATTGATAATTTCTTCAAAGACTTACAGTTATATCCAATAAAAGCGACTTTAAAACGCGAATCGAGTTTAGATACTATCTTCAAATAATAATCAGGTGAACGAATGTCATCGTATATAGTACCGGCAAAAAGGAGTGTAATCTTTCCGTCATCTTTTTTCTCTGACACTTCCGAAAAGCCTGTTATCATAGGAAAGGAAACTTCTACCACACGCTTGACATATGATGCATAACCGCGCTTACTGATTGCTTCTTTGATAAAACGTGTGGTAAAAATAACATCATATTTTTTTAACATTTTGATGTTCCACTTTCTATCGTCATAAGCAGTCAAACCGGGAGTATACATTTCAGTGAAAGGATCCATCAAATACAATGCTTTAACTGTTTTTTTGCTACTTTTCAATGCGGCAAAAGCTGCATAGTTCCACTGATATGTTGAAAAAACAATATCATTTTCGTTCGATGCACGTTTTATATGCGCACTCATTTTAATATATCGAAAAAAATTACTTGCTTCTTCTTTCAAAAATATTTTAAAAACAGAAAGTAATCTTTCGTTAAACTTACCACGGCATTTCGCAAACGAAGTCGGTATCCCATCTATCTTTTCAGGAGGAAAACTTTCTTCTGTGCTTGTATCGAGTGTTAATATTTCAGACTCTGCATTCATATAAGGCGCTATTCTGAGCACAAGATTTGAATTATGGTCTCTGTTTGGAAATAATGGGTTTAGTACAAACAAAATCTTTTTCACAACAAAAAACCTTTCTGTAAATCAACATTCTATAAATAAGATAACACATTTTATAGAAAAATGCAAGAGGATTTTATCCGTTTGTGATATTGCCATTACCGTTTATCGGTATACTGTCTCCGAGGTATGTAGGTTCGGGTTTGAAAACGGCTGTAAGAAAGTCTTTGTTTCTTGCGAGTATCTCACGCACATCTCTCGTCCACTGTCCTGCATAACTGTTAAGATCAGCCGATACGCCGTATGCCTCTATTCCGAGTGCTTCGGCTGTATAAAGTGCTCTGTGCAAATGATATTTCTGAGTCACTATTATTATTTTATCCGCGCCGAATATTTCCTTAGCCCTGTACACACTTTCATAAGTGGAAAATCCTGCGTGATCGCAGAATACGTCACTTGACAAAATCCCGCGTTCCACAGCATAATCTTTCATTACGGTTACTTCATCGTATTCTTTTTGTCCGTGGTCGCCGCTCATAAGTATCTTGTCCGTAACATCCGTTGTATAAACGCTCAAGCCCGTTTCAAGCCTGTCGCGGAGCATATCGCTCGGTACACCGTCGGGCTTTACATAACACCCGAGGACCAGAATACAGTCTACATCTTCAAGCTTAGATACATCTTCGATTGACAGTATTCTGTCCCTCGTCGTATTTTTTACGTAAAAATTCACACTAAAAACGTAAATAGTAAGAATTACCGCAAGCAAAGCAAGTGCAAGCGTTATGTATATAATATATCTCAACACTTTATTATTTATATATTTTTTAAAAAACATTTTTCATCCTCCGATCATATCGGCAATTATACCACACAAAGGGACAAAATCAAGTACAAAGTATTTAATTTTACAAAAAAAGCGCATCCGAAGATGCGCTGTGCGGTTATATTCAATTGCAGCAGCAAAGAATGAGAATGAGAGCGATTATGATGATCCAGCAAAGATTATCGTCATTGAAAAGATTACACAAGCAGTTATTCATATACTCCTCCGTATGATTTATTAAGGAAGTTTTGCCTTCCTGTAATATATTATGTAATGAAGAAAAAAAGGTTACCTGCTTTTATTTCACCTAAAAAAAATAATGCGGTACATAAAACGCTTAACATATGTAATACAAAAACAGTAGTTTGCATTTTGTTTTATTTAAGCATATAAAAGCAGCGGAAACAAATCCATAAAAATCAAAAACAGCTCTCATTTTGCGGGATTTACGGCAAAATGAGAGCGTTTTTTATTCTTCTATCAGTTTTTTTATACAGCTCAGCGTTTCGTCACTTATTACGTGTTCGATCTTGCAGGCATCCTTTGATGCCGTTTCTTCGCTGACACCTATACGGAGCAAAAAGTTTGACAGAACCCTGTGACGTTCGTATATCTTCACCGCGTGAGTCTGCCCTGCTTCGGTAAGTGTTATATATCCGTCAGCATCCACGTTTATAAATCCGTCACGGCGGAGAAGTCCTACTGCTCTGCTGATGCTTGGTTTGGAGTAGCCTGTGTAATTTACGACGTCTATGCTTCTGACAGCGCCCAACTTATCCTGAAGCACGAGTATGCTTTCAAGATACATTTCGCCCGATTCGTGTATTTCCATAGTGATACTCCTTTTCGTTTTATTTTCAGCTCAAAAATCCTTGTATTATCGTGTTTTGCGCTTCTTCCTCTGTCATACCGAGTGTACGGAGCTTAAGTATTTGTTCGCCTGCTATTTTACCGATTGCCGCTTCGTGTATGAGTGCGGCGTCTTCATTCCTTGCAAACAGCTCGGGAGATGCATCAACGATGCCGTTTTCGGAAATTATCGCATCGCACTCCGTATGTCCCGTACAAGGTGCGTTACCTATTATAACCGAACGGTACGTTTGATGTGAATTGCCTTTGGCAACCGAACGTGAAATAATATCAGCACCCGAGCCTTCGCCGTTAAGCTCTACTTTAAAGTCTGTCGTCGCCGTCTGCGAATATTCCGTAAGGAGTCTTTCACGCACAAGAAGCTTTGCGCCCTTACCTAAAACAGCCTCCGTTTTACGGCTTGAAGCATCAACACCGCCTATCTGAGCCGTATCCATTTCAAGTGTGGAATCTTCATCCATTATAATTTCCGTTACAGGGTCTATCGTTCTCGTACCGTCACCGTCGCCTGTACCTATATGTTTTTCAATATATTTTACTTTGCTTCCTTTGCCGAGAATAAATCTGTGTATTCCGTTATGACGTGCCGCCTCACCCGTTTCGGTGTGTACACCGCAGCCTGCGACTACAACGACGTCAGCACCTTCTCCGATATAAAAATCGTTATAAACGAGGTCGTCAACACCGCCTTCCGTAACGCAAGCGGGTATTGAAACCGTTTCACCCTTTGTATTCGGGCGGACTCTTACGACAAGTCCGGGATTGTCTTCTTTATTTTCTATTTGTATATTATCGCTGCTCTGTCTTCCTGCGCAAGTTCCGTCAACACGGATATTGTATGCGCCTTTAAACTCACCGTTAAAGTCAGCAACCTCTTCGAGCAGTTTTTTTGCTATATCATTCATTGAAACAATTCCTCCTGCTTCTTGCACGGTGATACCGCCATTCTGCTTAAAAACAATTCGTCACCGAGATCGTCGGGAGTACCCGTCTTTTTCACCTTCCCGTTTGCTATAACGACGATATTATCAGCAATACGCAATATTCTTTCCTGGTGGGAAATAATAACGAGCGTGCCTTTGAGAGTCATACGGAGCTGTTCAAACGTCTTTATAAGATTTGTAAAGCTCCAGAGGTCGATTCCCGCCTCCGGCTCGTCAAACACAGAAAGCTTTGTATGACGTGCAAGGACGGACGCTATTTCGATACGCTTTATCTCACCGCCGGAAAGTGTTGCGTTTACTTCTCTTTCAGTATATTCCCTTGCACAAAGTCCCACGCGGCTAAGCACGTCGCATACTTTATCTTCCGACATTTTAGAGCCGTAGGAAAGTTCAAGAAGTTTTCTTACAGTTATTCCTTTAAATCTTACGGGATGCTGGAAAGCAAAACTCACACCGAGCTTTGCTCTTTCGGTAACGTCCATATCGGTAATATCAATATCGTTAAAGTATATTTTACCTGATTGCGGCATCTCGATACCTGCAATTATCTTTGCAAGCGTTGTTTTTCCTCCTCCGTTCGGTCCCGTAATAACGGTAAGCTCGTTATCACCGACTGTCAGGGAAAGATCATTTAATATTTTCACACCGTTCGGTGTGCTCCATGATATATTTTCAAGCCTGAGCATAATACAATTCCTTTTATTTCGATTTCTTTCTTGTTATTGTAACATGCATTTATTAACACGATGTGTACAAAAAGCTCTCATAGGGAAATTTACCTTTTATTTTCTATCTATCTGCGCTATCACTTTTAAATTTTACATTTTGTTATTTTTATTTTCAAACCGAGGTATTGTTTTTTACATTTGATTTTGAGATAATATTTATTTAGTACGCATTGTGAGGTAGATATGAAAAGTAATCAGATAACGGAGGGCAAGGTCTTCCCTTCTCTTATAAAATTTGCACTTCCCGTGATGTTTGCGCTGTTTTTACAAGCGCTGTACGGCGCGGTCGATCTTTGGGTCGTCGGTCAATATGCACAGACCTCGGACGTGTCGGGCGTTGCAACGGGCAGTATGCTTATACAAACGCTGACAATGGTTATAATGGGACTTTCAATGGGAATAACCGTCGTGGTAGGTCGTAAAATAGGTGCAAACGAAACACGTGATGCGGGAAAAGCCATCGGCGGCGGTATTTTTATGTTTGCCGTCATCACTGTATTTTTGACTGTTTTTACCATTTTATGCTCCGATATGCTCTCATCGCTTATGCACGCACCGAAAGAAGCGTTTGAAGAAACGTCGTCCTACATAGCGGTATGCGGAGCAGGCTCTGTATTTATAATTGCATACAACGTACTCGGCAGTATTTTCAGAGGAATAGGGGACTCAAAAACTCCTCTTTTAGCCGTTACTATTGCTTGTGTTTTCAACATAATCGGTGATATTGTTTTCGTTAAATATATGAATATGGGCACTGTCGGTGCGGCACTTGCAACTGTTATTTCCCAAGCATTGAGCGTTCTTATATCAATCATCATAATAAAAAGAAGACAGCTTCCGTTTGAGTTTTCCATCAAGGATATCCGCCCTCACAAGGGCATAATCAAAACGGAGCTTTCTTTGGGAATACCGATAGCCTTGCAGGATCTGCTTGTAGGGATATCCTTTCTCGTTATTCAGGCAATAGTAAATTCAATAAACGTAACGGCTTCCGCAGGAGTCGGGGTGGCTGAAAAAGTGTGTGCTTTTATAATGCTCGTACCGAGTGCGTTTATGCAGTCTATGGCGGCATTCGTTGCACAAAATCTCGGTGCAGGAAAGCCAAAACGCACGAGCACCGCACTTTTATGCGGAATACTTACGTCTTTTTCATTCGGTGCTGTGATGTTTTATCTTGCATTTTTCCACGGGGATATACTCTGCGGAATATTCTCATCCGGATCTGACGTCATTGCATCGGGGCACAGTTATCTCAAAGCGTATGCGGTTGACTGTCTTTTGACACCGTTTTTATTCTGTTTTTCGGGATATTACAACGGATACGGGAAGACTGTATTCGTTATGGCACAGGGCATCATCGGTGCGTTCTGTGTAAGAATACCCGTGGTATATCTCATAAGCCGTATGCCCGACGCATCACTTTTCCACATCGGACTCGGTACACCTGCATCGACCGTCGTACAGATATTATTCTGTCTGGTTATGTTTTTTGTGATGCGGCGGCAGAAACCAAAAAAAGCTTGATAAAACAACGGAGTCGTAACTTAATGTCCGACTCCGTTTTATTTTACATCATAGCAGCCGTTTGCTCTATGATCCAATTTCCCCATTCTTTATAATACTTTGCGTACGGATGTGTTCCGTCACCCGATTTATCAGCGGCAAGACCGCCGTTTTCATCGTCAAATATCGTATTTACATCCATATAAAATATCTTTTCTCCGTCAGCAAAGGAAGCAAATTTTGCATTTAAAGTATCTATCGCTTTGTTATTTACGACCTTGTCTTTATCAGAACGCTTCTTTGAAACGTGCAGGTTTGCCTGTATAAAGACCATAGCATCGGGCTGCTTTTCGGTTATAAGATCTATAAGCTCACCGTATTTTTCTGCCGTGGTATCGAAGTTATATCCGACCTCATTTACGCCGAGCATAACGTATATCTTGCCGTATTTTCCTCTTTCAAGCAACTCAGTAACGGACACTTTTCCGAAATCGGAAACGGAAATACTTTTTTTATGGATACTGTATATACTCATTCCGACGTCACAGAAGAAATCGGCATCGCTTATACCTGCATACTCCATAATGCCGACGGTACGCGAGTCACCTATAAACAAAGCATCATCCATAGAAACGTCTTCGGGTTTTACCGCAGGCTTCTCGGTTTCGGGCGTTTTTGTCATTTCTCCGGTTTGATGTGTTTTATTTGTTTCACTTGACGACTCTGTAGGTAATGTATCATTCGTCGGTTTATTAGTTTCATCATCTTCATAGGTGCTTTGTTCACCTTGTGTCTGTTGAGTATCGGTATCTGATCCTTTATTTTCGGAAGGGTCTTTTTTTAACACCATAACGATCACAAGAACGACTATCAAAATACAGAGAAATGCCAATGTTATAAAATTTGATTTTTTCATTTTTGCCTCTTAAAATCTAAAATACAGAAACGGATCGTCAAATCCTTGATACATACAGTATACGCTCGCTGCAAAAATTATTACGATGAATATAAATATCACAAGACCGCTTTTAACTTTTTTAAGTAAATTGTACGGTAATTTTGTTGAAAATAAAATTCCAACAATAAAAAATGGCCAATACATACTGAAATATTTGATGTAGTCACCTGCAAAAGGCGATCCTGCCCCTTGACCGAAGATGGGAAACAGTCGGGTGAAAAATACACCGAGCTGTCCAAAATCCTCAATTGCAAATATTGCCCATGAAACAGGAATGAGCAACATCATATAGATATGTGCCAATACAGGCTTTTTGTTAAGAAAATCCCCTATCAGGAATTTTTCTATCATAAGAACCATAAAAAGAAGTGCACCCCACAAAACGAAATTGTATCCTGCACCGTGCCAGATACCCGTAAGCATCCATACGGCAAATAAATTTCGTACCGTGGCAACTTTTCCTTTTCTGTTACCGCCAAGAGGGATGTAGACGTACTCACGGAACCAGCTGCCGAGTGTGATGTGCCAACGGCGCCAAAACTCCGTCATTGTAAGACTTGTGTACGGATGATCGAAGTTTTTGGGCAGTCTGAATCCGAGCATCTTGCCGAGACCGATAGCCATGAGCGAATAACCAAAAAAGTCAAAATAGATCTGAAATGAAAATGCTATTATCGCAAGCCAGGCAAGGGGCGTCGATATACTCTCATAGCCGATATTTGCCGTCTGTGTCCAAAGTTTACCCAGAGGGTTTGCAAGCAGGACCTTCATTCCGAGACCGAAAATAAATACTCCGACACCGCGTATGACAGCATCAAGCTTGATATGACGTTTATGGAGGTCTTTTTTCACCTGACCGTATATTACGATAGGACCTGCGATAAGCTGTTCAAACATTGAAATATATACGGTATATTCCAAAAGTCCTTTTTCTGCTGATATTTTTCCTTTGTAAACGTCTATTATATACGACAGCCCCTGGAATGTGTAAAATGAAATGCCGATAGGCAAAACTATATCGAAGACAAGTTCAGCATCAGGAAAAATTCTATTTATTTCACCGAATAAAAACGTTGAGTATTTGAATGTGATAAGGCTCAACAAATGAAAAACTATGCCCAAAGACAAAAGTATCTTTTTATACTTGTCGAATTTTTCCATCCAGACAGCTACAAAAAAATCCAGAATTATACTGATGATGAATACTATAAAATGTTCGGGATTATTTATCGTTCCGACAAAATAAAAACTCAGGCTTCCCAAAAACAGTACGACATTTTTAGTTTTGTCCGGAGCAAGATAATAACACCCGAAAAACACGGGCATAAAGATAAAAATGAACTGTAAACTACTGAATACCACAACTGCACCAACCGTTTTATTACTTAAACAAGACCGTCATTTTTTCGATCTGAAACGTAAAATTATGTTGATTAAAAACGGCGGTACTATCCGTACCGTCGTTTTTTGCATATCTGTCACGCTCGAAAATCAACAAACTTCGGCATTTTTCCAATCATTATTTTACGTTCGCTCTGAGATAGCTGTTTATAAAAACATCAAGATCTCCGTCCATTACCGCCTGGATGTTACCGTTTTCGCATCCGGTACGTGCATCCTTGACGAGCGTGTACGGCATAAAGACGTACGAACGTATCTGGCTTCCCCATTCAATATTCGTCTTTTCGCCTTTTATATCTTCTATCTTCTCAAGATTTTCTCTTATCTTTATCTCAACGAGCTTACTTTTAAGCATTTTCAAAGCCGTTTCTTTGTTCTGAAGCTGGCTTCTTTCCGTCTGACATCCGACGACGATACCCGTGGGTTTATGAACTATTCTTATCGCGGAGTCTGTTTTATTGATGTGCTGACCGCCCGCACCGCTTGAACGGTGTGCCGTTATTTCTATATCCTCGTCACGTATCTCAACGTCATTCGTATCGTCAAGCTCGGGTGTTACCTCGACTGACGCAAAGGAGGTGTGGCGTCTTCCCGATGAGTCAAACGGAGATACTCTTACGAGTCTGTGTACTCCCGACTCACCCTTCATATAGCCGTAAGCATTGATACCTTCGATAAGTATCGTCGCACTCTTGATACCTGCTTCTTCACCGTCAAGCCAGTCTACAAGCTTAACCTTGAAGCCGTTTTTTTCACCCCATCTTGTGTACATTCTGTACAGCATAAGCGCCCAATCCTGTGCCTCCGTACCGCCTGCACCGGGGTGAAATGACAAGATAGCATTGTTTTTGTCGTATTCGCCCGAAAGAAGGATCTCGATATTCATTTTTTCGATTTCTTTTTCTATTCTTTCAACCTCGGACAAAATATCCTCAAGGGAGCTTTCGTCATTTTCTTCAAGTGAAAGCTCACAAAGAGTATACGTATCTTCTATCGCTTCGACAAGCTTTTCGTGCTGTTCTATCTTATACTTTTTTTGTTTGATTTCCTGCAGTATTTTACCCGAAGTTGCCTGATCTGCCCAGAAATTCTGATCGTGTGTTTTTTCTTCAAGCTCATCCACCGACTCCTTGAGCAGGTCTACACGCATTGAAATACCAAGCTCTTTGGCATCAGTTCTGAGGGCGGCAAGCTTCAGTCTTGCTTCATCAAGTTGAATTATCATATCGTTACAAAGTCCTTTCCGGATTTGGATTTATCTGCATAATATAAATTTATACAGTTAATTAAAGCACATATGTTGAAAAATGTCAATATGTATTCTAAAATTTTACAAAATCACATTTCTTTTGCACACAAACTTAACAAAGCACTTGAAACAATTTTTTTCTTACATATTGACTTTTTGCCTTGTGAATGGTATAATACGCCCGAAGAGTATTATTTATTCAACGGAGATACTCAAAAACTAATGAAAAGGAGTGCTTGAATGAAAGCGACAAAATTACTTTCCCTTACTCTTGCCGTTATCATGTCCGCTATGTGCTTCACTGCCTGCGGCGGCGATTCGGAAGAAACCAAGGCACCCGCTGTAACTCAGGGACCTGCGGATCAGAACACTGACACGTATTTTATCCCCGACGCGAAATATAGCGGTGAAGAATTCACTATTCTTACAAACACAGATGATGCTGAATGGACAAACACAGACTTCTTCCAGGAAGAAGATAGTGACGATCCCGTTAAATCTGCGGCTTACCACCGTCAGCAGTTGATTGAGGATACGTTCGGCGTAAAGATCAGAGTTGTTGAAGGTCAATCGAGAGGAAGCATAAACGACCTCGTTACAACGGCTGTTAAGTCCGGCACAAAAGATTACGACATCATTGTTAACTCAATTGACAAAATGTACACTTTGGCGCAGAGTGACTGCCTCACGAACCTCGACAGCATTACACACCTTGATCTCACAAGCGAATCCTGGGACCAGGCTATGCTCTCACAGACTTCCATCGGCGGCAACAACTATTTTGCTACAGGTGATATCACGGTCATCGACAACGATGCTACGTGGGTAATGATGTTCAACAAGAAGCTCGCAAAGAACCTCGGTATCGGTGAGGAAGAAGGTCCTAAGAGCATTTACGATCTCGTTCGTGACGGCGAATGGACGCTTGACAAACTTCTTGAATACAGTAACCTCTTTACATACCAGGACACTGATGCATCCGGTACTATTACTCACCTCGACCAGTTCCCCATTGCCACAACGGTTGACTTTATCACAGGTCTTTACTATGGTACGAACAGCCGTATAATCGCAAAAGACGCATCCGATCTTCCTTACTTGCAGAAGCTCAGCGATTCTTCTATCAAACTTATTGATAAGATCGCCGAAATATACGCAGCTTCCAACCGAATCACATTCGACTGTCACGACTACGCTACTGTAGATCCTCAGGTTCACCTTCTCGCTCAGCAGATGTTCGAAGAAGACAGAGCTTTGTTCTACTCCGAGGTTATGCAGTGCGTAACACGTCTTCGTGAAATGAACACGGACTTCGGTATTATACCCGTTCCCAAGGCTGATGCAAAACAGGCTAACTACACGACACACTCTGTAAACATAGTTACACTCGTTGCAGGTGTTTCCAAGGATATCTCCTACGACGAAAACAGACTTGCACGTTCAGGTATGATAATGCAGGCTTTGGCTGTTGAAGGTAAGAACATACTTACACCCGCTTACTATGAATCATCCCTTATCGGTAAGGGTACACGTGACGAAGAATCTGCGGATATGCTTCCTATCATATTTGCAAACCGTGTTGTTGACATCGGTTACGTTATGGGAGATGAAAACGTAACGTCAATCAAAAATTCACTTGTATCAGCTGTTAAGAACAACTCCACAGGTCAGCTTTCTTCACTCTTCAGAAGAAACGAATCCAAGGTAACCGCAGCTCTTCAGGATATAGTGGACAAGTTCAGCAGTGTTGAATAATTGATCTGAAAATCATAAAACTGCCTTAAATTCAAATTCAAGCATTAGGGTCATCCCCTGAATGACAGTTCTTTCGCAAAACATGGCATAGCCCGCACGGACTATGCCTTTTTTCTTTATTCAAGCGTATTTCAGCGTTTTTGCCGGAAACTCAAACGCTTATCTTTATAGACAGATTGTCATCTACATCGTTCAGGGTGCAACTCACCTAATAAACATCATCAACGATAACCGTTTCGCCAACCGATTCATATTCAATTTTAAACGAAAATTCTGTTTCGGTAACAGTAGGTTTCGGCGCTATGCTGCCGGCAAACAGATAGACTTCTGTTGCTACAATTGCAACAGCAAGAATGATAGTAAATAAAAATAGTTTTTTTATTTTTCACAATCTTATCCCGTCTATTCTTAATTTAGAAAACCAAGGTATCCACCTTGCCAAGTAAGAAAGCCAGCATCTCTTTGCATCTTGCAATTTTAGCAGGGCTATCTGCCTCTTCCGGGCGGCGAATAGCACGGCGAAGCATACGAGTGTAGCCAATAATCATTGCCTTTTCTGCAACGCTTTGGCACACAGCTTCATCCTCAGAACCAATATACATTTTCAAAGACATATTCCAAAACTTTTCTGCCGATTCGTGCGTGTAACCGAAGAAATCCATCGTTACCTGATGGTCAAGCTCGGAATAACCAATAAACGCATTAAACATCGAACCGAGTTCAAATACAGGATGCCCCATGCAAAGGGTATCCATATCGATAAGCAGAGGCTCTTTATTTTGCACCATAATGTTATTTGTGTGATAATCACCATGCATAAGGGTGTTCTGTTTGGGAACGTCCTCGACTAATCTACGAAGCTTTTCGCCTTGTCCGTTCGAAAGATACGGAGCTACAAAATCTGCCCAATCAAGAGCAATTTCCTTCATATCGGGAACTTCTCCATCTTCAACCGTGATAGCATGAATGCTTTTAAGCATATCAATATAATATTTCGCCGCCTCGGACATATCATCCGGGTTGTTGCGAATCAGCTTGGTCACGCTGACTGCGTTCAAAAGCTCTGTAACAGTGCCATATCCGTCATCCACACGAACGATACCGTAAGGAATGGCGGTATTAATACCGAGAACGAATGCCTTTCTTGCATTTTCTCGTTCTTGTTTGATCTCAGGAAGTGCGTCCTTTGCAAAATAGGTCTTTAAGATAGTTTCATCATCATAGCGGTAAACAGCACCGTTAGCCCCCTTTGCAATGAACTCACACCCATCAACACTCATTCTCTGATATGCCTTTTCAACCGTAAGCATATCGGTAAAGCCGGTCATATCAAAGACTTCATAAACATCAGAAGCCACATTGATGATTGCAAGCTTAGGCTCCTCTTTTCTGAGTCTTAAAATTACGCGGAGACCTGCGGAAGATATGTACTCCAGCTTATCGGCATCCACCACGGTGTGCTTGTCCGGGTTATCGTTTTTAATAGCAAAGATTTTCTCTTCTGCATCTGCTGCATTGGTAGCATCGATTCTGCCTTCGATGGCAATATATAAGATATCTTTATCCACACGAAAGGTAACATTCATCTGCTTATTCTCCTTTTCCAAACACGAGTTCTGTAAGCGTTTTGTATTCAAGCCATGCCGAAGTGTTGGACAAACGCTTGGTCAATTCAACAATTGAACGGTAATACCAAGCCTGCTTACTTGCATCCTTTTGATTAAATCGCTGCCACATCTGCACTCCTTCAACCTTGAAATCACGGTAGATGGCGCGCATATTGGCAAGCTTATCTCCAAGCCAAACCATCAGCACGCCGATGTCATCTGTTTTTTCCAGCACTTTCAGAGATTCTTCCTTGCGGATACGCCAGGTCGATGCAGGCGGCAAGTCAGCTCGCTTATCCTCGGTTTCAGACTCCACAAGCTCTCGCACACGCTTACCGAATCTATTTTCAATTTCTTCAATGATAATGTCGGCATCTTCCACAACGTCATGAAGAGCAGCTGCGGCAATCAGATTTTGATCATCCGTCATTGTGCCAACAATAACTGCCGCTTCCATTGGGTGTAGGATGTATGGAGCATCACTTTTTTTGCGTCGCATTCCGTCATGAGCTTTCACTGCAAATGCGATTGCCTCGCTTACCAGTTCCATTATTCAATCACCAAAATATCGGCAAAGCCGGTCATTTCAAATACTTCCATAACCTCTTCGCAAACACCCGTTACTCTCATAGAACCGATCTTTTGCATTTTCTTCTGTGCAGCAAGAAGCACACGAAGTCCCGCACTGGAAATGTACTCCATGCCTTTTACATCAAAAACAAGGTTTTTGGTATCGCCAATATCCTCGTTAATGGTTTTATCCAATGCAGGGGCAGTAATGGTGTCGAGTCTTCCTACAATTTCGATAAGGGTTTCCTGATTGTTTTTCTTGATTTCAATAGTCATAAAGCAAATCTCCTTTATATTTTTTTAATCATAGTTAGTACATTTGCGCCGTTTTCATAAGCATAACTAAGCGAGTCCATCGTTTTCTTGGCAATAAAGATGCCAAGACCGCCGATTTCGCGTTCTTCCACTGAAAGTGTGATATCCGGATCCGGTTTCTTCAGCGGATCAAAAGGAACACCTTTATCCGTCATACGAAATGTAATGGTGCGGCTTACATCCTCAAAATCAATGTAAAGCGTCACATCACCGCTACTTTCCGGATAAGCATAGTGAGCAACATTGACGAACACTTCTTCAATGGCGACACAAATTGACGTTTGTATTTTCGCAGGACATCCGAAGCTTTCAAGATTTTCCTTTACAAAACCGAGCACATCAGACAATGATTCGGTTTGGGCCGGGAATGTTTTATTCGTCATACGCTCACCTCCTTTTTTCGGTTTATAATCAAACATTAGCATGGTAATATCATCAAACTGTGGTGCTTCGCCCACGAATTCATCAATATCGGCTTTTAGTGCCGGCAAAAGTTCCGTCGATTCCGTAGAAATATTTTGATTCATAAAGGCCCGTAATCTATCCTCACCATAGAGCTTATTGTCTACGTTTGTAGCCTCCGGCACACCGTCAGTATAAAGGAATAGTCTGTCACCGGGATTCAATGTGATTTCACCAATCCGGTAACGAACGCCCTCCATACCTGCAAGAACGAATCCTGCACGGGTTTTCAAGTATTCAAACGGGCCGTCCGCACGTTTTAAGAGGGGAGGATTGTGGCCTGCATTGGCAAATTGTACGTTGCCCGTAGTCAAGTCCACAATACCCATCCACGCAGTAACAAACATACCCGACTCATTGTTTTCACAAAGCTTTTCATTTGCTTTTGTGAAAATATCGTTTACTGCCATGCCGCTTTCTGCAAGGTCTTTGATAATGGTCTTGGCAGTCATCATAAACATTGCCGCCGGAATTCCTTTACCGGAAACATCGGCAGCGAGAAAAGCCACGGTCGTATCGTTCAATTTATAGAAATCATAAAAATCGCCACCAACTTCTTTAGCCGCAATCATCTGTGCATAGATACCGTAATCCTCTCCCGTAGGGAAATTGGTCGGCAGTGCAGAAAGCTGAATTTGTTTTGCATATTCAAGCTCTTTATCGATACGGGCAGCGGCTTCGGCAATATAGCGCTTTAATGTAGCAACTGTAGAGTTGATATCGTCTGACAGCGAAGCAAATTCCACATTGGAACGCACATCGACCGTTACACTCAGATCACCATCTGTAATCTGTGCAAGGGTATCATTGATTTTTTTCAGATTGTTAATGATAACGCGCTTAATAAGTAGGTAAATAAATACGAACAAAGTCGCAAAAATGATTACCTGCATAAAAACGCTTGTCAGCATAGAAGCATCGCGCATAAACATTGCTTCATCTACCGGCATAGCCGCGATCAAGCAGTAGCCCTCAACGAACTTGAACACATACATATACTCTGCGCTCAAATCACTTATTCCATCTACAACTTCGGCATTATATAGCGCGGTAGCAGTTTTTCCCCGCATCATTTCATCCGGAGGATCAATACCTATGGCAGAGATATGCTTTCCCGAATAGTCATTATCAATAACCATACAGAGCTGTTCGTCCAGCACTGCTACAAAACCGCCGGTACCTACATGACGATTCTTGGTTACATCAATTACAAACTCATTGAGCATCGTATGGAACTGCTCGGCATCGTATCCCATCTGAATGAAACCGCCGTCGGTAAGATTCACCGCTGCATATTTTCTCCACACGGATTCATCCTTGCCTCTGGGCGAATACTCTTGTACAAACGAATCCTGAACTTTCATTTTATCTACAAATTCTTTGGATTGCGCTTTACAATTCATATCGTAGTTGACGCTGTCCTCTTCTGTAGAATTTGTGATAATTCCACTCGAAGCAACTATGTTTATTTCCTTAATTCCGAATTTATCGGTAATAGCAGACAGATCAACTGTCGGATCTTTTTCATATTCCTGTCTGACTTGCTCTGCAATTTTCAGCAGCTGGTGATTGGATTTTTCTCTTACAGCCGTCTCAACGTCGTTTATTGCAACGGTAAACACTTCTTGTGTTTCGATTTTAGCCATTCCGTTTTGGAGGATAAGTGTAAAAGTACTGGTGATGAGATAGGCAATGACAATGCAGCTTAGAAGTCTTCGTTGAAAAGTATGGGCAATGCCTTCTGAAGTTTTCTTTCTAAAAAAGCTCTCGCGACTAAAAAGAGAAACTAACAGGATAGATAACCCAACAGCCACAGAATTACCAAGCATCATCGGAGAAGTAGCACCCTTGACAAATTCAAAGGCTTTAGAGGAATTATTCATATTGGTCAAGAATATCAGGATCATATGTATAACTTCGCACACCACAGCAATACAGATGCCGTAACTCCAGGTAGGCTTTTTGTTGTCAAACATCAGCTTTCGAAGTCCTGCCGCCATAAAACCGGCAAGAATCGTTGCAAGACTACAAGCGAGGCGCGTATACATACCGCCGCCCCAATATACAGAAAACCAGCGATACAGCCCTCCAATAAGTCCGGAAATAATGCCGGCAGGTGCACCAAAAATAAGACCTGCCGAAAGCGGTGCCGCATCGCGAACGTTGACCATTGTTCCAAGCCATTCAACTCCGTAACTTGACGCAAAGGCGGACACACCCCCGAAAATAATGCCAATCATAATTTGCTTTGCCGCATACGACAATTTTTTCACAGAAGTGTATTTGTCAACTATGTAACTGAAAAGCACGAAAATACAGTTAATCAACACCGGAAGGATTAATTTCATTCACTTTCACTCCCATAAAAGCAATTTAATCAAGTCATATACAAAACTTGCAACAAGATTACCCATAACACCAACTACTGTAAGCAATAACATATACAAAAACATACTGCTTTTACTTACCGAATTCTTCGAGAGATTATAATAGAAGTTGAATTGTCCTTGCTGGTTATACTCCCTATTTTGATTCCATTGATAGGTAATAACATCCTCAAATTTATAATCATTCGGAAGGTAACCTTTATATAAATTTTCTTCTAAACGGCGGATACGATAGCAACCTCCATCGTTCAGTTCATAGTTTTCGTCAATAGAAAGAGTGATAACCGCCTTCTTTAATTTTTGACGGTGGAATATACCGATTCTTGTAATCTCTTCAGGTAGTAGTCTTGCTTCGTTAATACGAATAGAGTACCCATATTTTTCTGAAACCACAGGAGTGGTAATTAAATCTCTAAGTCTGCTGATCGCATTTCCAACATCAACACGAGATTTGAAAATCTCATCCAAAGATTTATGCGGCATACGCCAAATAAAATAAGCCTCATCATTATCAAGCGAGGAATTTATTTTTTCTAAATCAACCTCTATCAGCGTGCCGTCCGATAACGGCTTTATGCTATATTTCAAAGCACTGATATGTACAATATCTACTGTCTTTCCGTTATACGCAATTTCCGAAGTATGCTCATTTTTCTTGTAGTCTACAATACAAGCTGCGCTAAAGGTTGCTTGTAAAATTTTTGTATCATTAAAAAGCAAAGATACATCTTCAATTTCATCATTAGATATAGTAAAAGGAACGTACACATGTAATATCTTACTTGATCTTACGCCACGTATACGAATCGCAAGGTCTACATAGCTTTTACCTTTTGGGTTCAGCCAGTTATTAATATAGATAGTGCTGGTGTCATCACCATCTACCCAAATGGCCCAGCCGTCATCAGCAAACTTTTTTTGCTTTTTAGGCATTATCAATGCTCCTTTCTGTATAATTTATCTGTTTTCAATAAAGCATCATACCAAAATATTGACCATAAGTTTCCGAATAGTCTTCACGATCAAGCTTCACGTCAGCATCGCATTTATCTAAAATTGTATTTAACTCCGCAACTTTCCGGAATATTTCTTTAATTTGCACTTTTCTTTACTTATGTATTCTTCGTAGTTATCCAATAAATCTTCAATTACTACCTTAAACTTTTTAATTAATTCTTTCTTTTCTTTGCTCCGTTTCTAATTTGTCAATTTTTTTCTTTCCAAGTCTATCAAGACCAAAGAACAAGAAGCCCTCGGCGATAAACGCCACAGAGAGAATGCCAATCCACATAAGCACGCCGCTGACACCCTGTGTATCAAGATTTACAAAGAAGTAAGGATAAATTAGAGGTGTTGTTGTGGTAGGAATCAAAATAGAAGAATCAAACTTCAAGATGATTGCCTGGATAAGAAGAAAAATTACATAAGCAAGCGGGAATGCAATAGATGCAATGGGATAATACCACTTAGCCTTTTTGCGCTCATAGAACAAAAACCAATCTGCTATATACATGATAGGCAGCACAACATGGAAGCAAATGCTACCAATACGCCAGTTGGCTTGAGGATCACGGCCTTCCGCACCGGCAAGCATAATGTTAAACACAAAGAAAGTAAGCAAAATGCCAAGCATTCCAATAAACTTGAGAACCGGAGCGGCAGAAACAAAGCTGTCTTCTTCTTTCTTGGCTGTTTGAATCAAACCGGAAAGCATAACACCTATGCAAAGGAAATTGCTGATGTTAGTGAAGTGGACATAGAAATCCCAACGGATTGTGCTAATGTTGTCGAAGATTCCAAGACTTGCAATAAGACCTACGAATCCAAGAGTAAGGTAAATGGTTTGGTAAATTAATTGTGCTGTTCTGTTTTTAATCACACTTTTCTCCCCTTTTAAAAATTTATATTTATTTCTTGCTTGATGGAATATCAAACCTCAATTTACGATGTAATTCATATTGCCGTTTTACAATTTTAGAAGTCTCTTTATAAAAAGGTGCCGGTCCTTCGAATTCGGTATCGCCGACGGTCATATCAGCTCGGATTGCAGAGTCGTAAATAGATCTGCCGAGAAACGGAATTTTTATCTTCATCAAAGGCGTCAGGAATCTTGCATGGTATTCCACCTCTGCCGCAAAGGAATAGAAAGATGTGTTTCCCGTGTGGGTTGCGAGAATTGCCAAAACCTCTCGTTCGGTTAGTTTCTCGCGGTCTTCGATATATATATATTCATTATCACAAACAACACGCCCCGTAGCTTTGTTCAATGCTTCAACAAAGCGCGGGAGTCTTGCAAGCTTTTTAGAGGTTTTATACGAGGAGATACTCTGCTGAATAATTTCTTTATAAAAATCGGGAACCTCAAGTTTTCCCTCTCTCGCAAACGAAGCAATCGTCTTTACATATCTGTCAACAACAAGATAAGCTCCCTCAGAGCGAGGATTTTTAAAATACCTTTTCAGTGCTTTATGGTGGCACTGACCCTTATACGCCACTACACGGTTTATCTCGGTATTTAAATTTTTTCTGTTTTCATCGGAAGGATCCGTAAGGCAATCCAATAGTCTTTCAATAGCAAACGAAATAAAGGATATTGTCACACCGGGAATATCACCATCCGCCAAAGAACCATCCTCCGCATCATGTTCTTCCTCTCTGAGTTTCAAAAGACTATATGTGTAATCGTTATCGTTTGGAACGGCATATATAAACCAATCGTCAAAAAACTTACTGCAAGCAAGCACTTCTCCGCTCGAATCGGGAAAATCAAAAATACCTTTCGATGCGAGAATGTTTGCCAAGGACTTATGAACCATATAAAAGCCATCGGAGGTTTCCAAAATATTATACTTATCAATACACATATCTAAAAGCAAACGCTTAAAAATATTTGGCATGTTTTTATGCAATATTTTTACCCCCTTCAAACAGATATGTATAACAAACCCACTTTATCTTCCTTATTATATTACTTCAGGTATGACAAACCTCTTACAAACCAACAGAAAAAGACGTCGTTTCGACGTCTTTTTCTTAGTTTGTTATTAAGTTCTTTTTTTCCAAAGTAATCCGCAGGTTTCTTCTGCCCAACTATATTGGGACATATACTCACCATGGAATTCGGGTTTTCCGGTTTTTAAGTGTGCGTAATAGTCACAGTCTAATTTTTCGGGATTCAGGGAATAAAAATAATTATTCCTCTCAAAAATCTCTTCTACCCCTGCCGATTCGAGGGATTGGCGCAAGTCGCGGAATAATTGGTGGATATAATTCTGGTTCTTTTGATCTTCATCATTTCCCCAAAGAGCAACACCTATCTCAGCAACCGTAACACCCGCACCGTTTCGATCCACCAGAAAGGCAAACAATTCCTTGGTTTTTGAACGCTTAAAAGTAAGTTTTTCACCTCTTGCATAGACCTCAAAAGTGCCAAAGCATTTCACGGTAAGCGGCTTTTGACTTTGTCGGATACCTTTAATATTATCAATCTCCACCTGTACGTCTTTAGCAGACACAGGCTTCATTAGGTATCCGGAGGCATGGAGCTTGAAAGCCAGAATAGCATATTCTTCATAACCGGTGCAAAACACAATTTTGCAGTCAGGACAAGAAACAATGATTTTTTCTGCAAGAGCAATACCACCCATACCACGCATATTGATATCAAGAAAAGCAATGTCAATTGCGTTTTCTTTTACAAAATCAAGAGCTTCATCGCAACTTGAAAACTGAAAAACTTCGGAGATATCAGGCGATGCCTTGATCGCAGTTACCAAAGCACCCAGCATCAATTTTTCATCATCAACTGCTATTGCAAACATCGTTACGCCTCCTTGGGAATTTTGATCAAAACTGTAGTGCCAACACCTTCGGAACTTTTGATTTCAAGGGTGCCGTTTACCATTGCTTTTAATCTTCCGCGAATATTACGGATTCCCACATGCTTTCTTTCGTCAAGCAGGACATCCGTACCAAAGCCCACACCGTTATCTTCCACGGATACACAGTAATGGCTCTCCGTTTCATAAGATACCACTCGAATAGTTCCACCCTTAGACAGTTTCATAAGTCCATGCTTTATCGCATTTTCTACGATAGGCTGAACGGTAAGGGCGGGAATATGAAAGTCATCTGAATTCATCTCGAATGAAAAAGTCATATCAGGAAAACGAACATTCTCAATGCTGATATAGTGGCGCACGTGTTCCATTTCCTGCGACATTAAAATCGGTTTAGGATTATCCAGTTCGCCCAAATTACCACGCAGATATTTTGCAAAGTTATGAACGAGTTCTCCGGCTTTTGGGGGATCAATGCTGCAAAGTTGCTCGATGCTTCCCAAGGTGTTATAAATAAAATGGGGACGGATTTGGCTCATCATAGTGGAAATTCTGCTTTCGGTAAGCTGCGAATTAAGTACAATTTTTTCTGTCTCTAATTCTTTGGCTTTTGACAGCGCATTGATACCGTTGGGTATAATTTTAAGCACTACAACCATCGCAGCAATAAAGAAAACTGCAAAAACATAGTTAGAAGAAACGCCGCCTTTCCACAATCCAAGGTCGGTCATAATAACGTCAACACAAAAGGAGATCAATGGCAAAATCGACCCAAGATAAAGCCAACGTTCTTTTCCTTTTGTAGCAATGAACTCTCTAATAAGGCATCCAAACAGAACAATATTTGCAAATATTTGCACACTTGCCCAATATAGCCATGTGTCATAAAAGAGTTTGTCTGTCAAAACGGGCAAAACAAGAATTACGGCATTAACAACTCCAAGCAGCGTAACGGTGGCGATACCGGTTTTTTTCGTGCCTTTCAAAAAATGCACAAGCGAAACAGAAAGAAAGAACATATAGAACATCATAGCGCAACCCAAAATCGTCGTGTTTGATACAACGGATTCGTTCCAAAACGAAACGCCGTCTGCACTATAAGACAGATACGTTCCGGCGAAGAAAATCACCGTGCCGAACAACCAAATAATCTTACTGTTCCTTATATGTATAAGAGTAGAGAATAAAGCTGTTCCCAAAACAACAAGAGAAATGATGACTAACAACAAGCCGATATCTCTTTGGCTTTTTCCGCTTTCAAGAACCCCTTTTTCAAACTCAATATCCGTCCACAAGGCCGTGCCGGAAAGCATCTCGTCAATAGCGGTTTCGTTACCAAAACGATGGGGATTATGAATCAGAATTTCGATAGGCTCTTCGCTTCTGCTTGTCAGTACGTAAGCAGACCAATCCTCATAGCAAGCAGAGTCTCCGTACAAAGGATTCTCCACATCTATTATAAACGGCTCATTTTTGCCTTCATAAAACGTCAGATTAATATGATTTGTATGAAGAGCAATCGGGAGGCTGTCCTTGTAAATACCAATATACTCGCCGTCCGGCGCAACCAGGTGGAAATTGCCACGCAGAGTCACATCGCCTTCGGTAGAAGAAATGTGCTTTCCTTTTTCAATTTTCTGCCACTGTCCGTCTGCAATACGGTACTCGCCGTCAAAATATACCCCGGCCACCATAGCAGGTGTTGCTTGCATACTGTTTGCATTGCCGTGCCATAGCAAAAGAACAGCCGAGAACACTAGCAATAATACTCCGACAATTGCCAGCGTTGTCGCTTTAAAAAAGCGCGACTTCGTTTCTGTTTCATCCATAATTTTATCTCCTTAAACAGCTTATTTGTTATTCCCCTTCGCTTTCTCGCACAACGATTTCCGCAACGTCACCAATATTAAAATTCAAAGCACGGCAAATACGAACAAGACCATCGGTATTAACATTTTCATTATGCCCATTTGGGTCACGAAAGATTGGCTTATGCTGAAATAGCCGCAAGATCTTTCTTTTTCATATTTCTATCAATGAAGATCTTCCAAAGTTTTTTATAGCTGATAGCCATTTACATTTAACTTCCGGTATTACGGTGTTTTAAACTTTTTGTTTATTCTATCACATAAATGTTGCGTTTGCAACATTTAATGACATTTTCAACTTCGAATAGCAAAACGGCGCCGAAAAATAACAAAGCTTCTTATCACCGTTGACAATTACTTGTAAATTAATCGTGATTTACAATTTCTGTTGTTCTGCTTTGAATATTATTCATCTACAGCTCATTTTTACTTACCATTTTATTGTATAGGGGTTTACAGTGCTTTGGAATACATTTTCCCCATATACCGATTGCTTCACGGTCAGGCTCGACAATCGAATGCAGCGATTTTAGAAGAAAAACGGCAAGAAAAAAGAGAGAAGATTAAACTTCTATCGATTCTCTTGCCCGCAGTGCTCGTACCTTTCGTAAACTGTCCTTAAGTATAAAACATATTCAAAACAGTTTTTTTATCATTTTTAATTCTCCGGGTATAGCAAAGGATCTTGCTACATAAAATATAAAAAGATTCAATGAAGTAAGGTTTTATTTTTATGCAAAACCTTTGCATTTTCCATGAAAGGAATTTCATATGAAAAAATCTGTTTTTCTATCACAGTTCGTCGGCTTTATCTTCACTTCCGTTTTGGGAACACTTCTGCACTTCATTTATGAGTGGAGCGGTGAAAACGTCTTTGCCGCCTTATTTTCCGCTGTAAACGAATCAACATGGGAGCATATGAAGCTATTGTTTTTTCCGACATTCATATACTCTTTGATACAGTACAGAAACATCGGAAAAGAATACGGTAATTATTGGTGTATAAAATTAAAGGGTTCAGCTTTAGGTCTTATCTTGATCCCCGTATTGTTTTACACCTACAACGGCGCTTTCGGAAAATCACCCGGATGGGTAAACATCACCATTTTCTTTATTTCTGCAGCTATCGTTTATATTTTTGAAACAAAACTTTTCACATCATCGGAATTTGATGCACCAAAACGTAAAGGCTGCTTTGCCGTGCTTTGCTTTATAGGTGCGTTATTTTTCCTGTTTACTTTTATTCAACCGCATATTCCGCTTTTTATGGATCCGTCAACACTCCTTTACGGAATGTGATACCGAATTAAATAAAATTTCCGATATATTTACCAAGATCTTTTTCTCTCACGAGCATACCGCTGTAAAGAGGTACGTTGAATCTTTTTGTAAAAAGCTCACATTTACACATAAAAATATAGTATATATTGAGCTTGCAACCGCCGAGCGATTCAAAATTGCCCTGTCCCTTTGATATAAGCACGTCTGCTTTTTGCACCGCTTCAAGCGCTTCGGGTTTAAGTCGATGCACGACGTTTCCTGCAATTCCGCAACCGTTGTCAATAAGACTTGATACAACTTCATCAAGTCCTACGTCTTTAGCATCATCAAGAGTTGCATCGTTTAGCACAGGTTCGCCTCTGACGATTGCGGTCGTGTGTATGTGCGGATAAACACTCTTTATAACTTCAAGGAATATTTTATCGGCAACTATTTCACCGCAATTATCGGTAAAATAAACGAGCCGTTTGGCATTACAAAGCTCTTCCTTGAGCTCGCAAAGCACCTTTTCGTCAACACTTGCTTTGTCTGCAGCTTCAAGAAATTCCTTCAGTTTATCATCTTGAACGTCCGAAAATGCTCCGAAGTCGATAAAATTCCCTGCCATAGCGTATCCAACGGCACATTTTACAGGATCGACAGATGCAAAAACTCTTCTTTTAAGTTCATCTTCATACGACAGCATCAAGGAATTGAAATGACGTTTTACATCCGAAAACTCCTCTTTAATACCAAAATATTCATATCTTGCCTTTTTTATGTGCTCCACGACCTCGGGAGCACTTTTCATTTTATTTTCATCAATAATACGCTCAAGTGCATTTTGATATTCTTTGATACTTTCTTCTGTTGCACCGATTGGGTATTTACTGAAATTTCTGCCAAGCAAACACGCTTTGCAATTTTCATTCATTCTCATAATAATCTCCGCAAAAATCAATGGATTTATAAAATTCAAACGTGACAGCTTTCACGCCATTATTATAACACCCGAGTGCGAATATTTCAAGTATAAAGAGTTATTTTACACTATTCACGGCGGATATATTTACATTATCCGCGGTGGATATGTTTACATTATCCACCTTGACACATTCGAGTAAATGTGATAAAATTCACCTTAAAGATAAAGAAAGGTTTATGATTATGAAAAGCTTAAAACTCTTATCATTATTATGCGCAGTGATGATGTGTGCATCTCAATTATGTTTTGCCGCATCGCCTGCTAAACTCAACGGTGCAACGAACGTAAAGACAGAGGAAATAACCTTGTCAAACGGAAAAAAAACGGGTGTTACCTTGACGGAACTTATACTTCCTCATCAAACGTATTACAACCCCAAGGATAAGGACAAAAAAGCATGCTTCACGGAATTTGATCTTTCGAATACAAATTTGTCGGTAGAAGTAATAAACTGCGGTAACAGTCTTGTCGAAGAAAAGACCGTTAAAACAGCCGTTGAAAACTACAAGGTAAACGGACAGACCGTTCTGGCGGCAATAAACGGCGACCTTTGGATGACAGACGTGCACAGTAACGACGAAATGTCAAAAAAGGTCCTCAAGGTATCTCGCGGTATTATGATAGCAGACGGCGAGATCTGGGCAAGCCAGCAGATAGGTATGGAAAATGCTTGTGCAAAAAACGATGAAAAAGGAACGACAACTCCTCCTAAAGCTGCATTTGGCGTTACAACATCTAACCAGCCGATCGTAGGAAGCCCGAATATAACAATAAGCGTTAAAAACGAAACGAAAAACGTAACGCTTAACGGCGACGGAATAAACAGACTTCCCGCGCCTGACAGCGCAATAATCTACAACCACAGATGCTACAGCACAAACTACGCACTTGACGACTCATACGAAATAGAGATCGAAGCATCCAACACAGCATTTTCAACAAACGGAACCGTAAGCGGTACTGTCAAAGCGATATACGAAAGCGGAAGCACCACGCGTCCCACAATAGGCAAAAACACTATCCTCATAACGGTAAGAGGAAGCAAGATATCCACGTTTAAAAACAGCTTCAGCATAGGCGACAAGGTATCGTTCAAATGTGATATCACAGATACACTCGGAAACACAAACCTTTGGAAAAACGTTACCGAAGCTATCGGCGGTCATATTATGGTACGCCGCAACGGTGAGGTTTACACACAGCTCGGCGGTGACACAGAATACCCTGCCGCTTTTATAGGCTATAAGGATGACGGAACGGTAATGTTCACAACGCTTACATCAAACGAAGACGGTGTAAGACTCGGCGTAAACTACGCTACGGCGGCAGCTTTCCTTGAGCAGTGCGGATACAACACGGTATTTTTCCTTGACGGCGGCGGTTCTGCAACGACTGTAGTTCTCAAAGACGGCTCATATACGGTAAGAAGCAAGTCCTCCGACGGTTCGCCCCGTTCCGTTATAAACGCCATAGCAGTCGTTTGGAACGATAAAAAGGTTTGCGAAAAGCAAGGCAGTCTGTCATACATCAAAACACCCGATATTCTTAAAAAGATCCCGGGATACCACATTCCTGCCGATCTTATGCCCGAGCTTGCAAACGACATAACAAACTGTACTTTACAGTACGACGAAAAGGCTAACTCTTTCAACTTCAACGTATTACCTCCCACAAACGATGCTTATGCTCAGATCGCATTTTCGCCTTTAGGTGAAGTAAGTGCTGACGATTACAAGTATCTGGTCGTAAAAACAAAGAACAATTTTGGTTCGCAGAGTATGCTCAGACTTTTCTATTCGACATCCGTATCACCCGGTCCCAGCGCACTTTACACAGTATCAAAGAGGATAGACGGAGATAATCAATGGCATTATTACATATACGATCTTTCATACTTCGCCGGATGGACAGGAACGATCAAGAGTATAAGATTCGACCCGTTTGATTCAGATACTATTCCCGCAGGCAAGAACGTAGTATTTTCACTCGGCAGTATAACTCTTTGCAAAACAGCGGACGAAGCCGCAAAGGTAGCAAGCGGCAATTATCTTCCCAAAGGAGCTGTAGCAAGTTACCAGGATTTTCTTGAAAATCGCTGGGATAATTCCGAAACACCCGATGATACGCCAAACACTGATAAAGACACGACGGCAGGCGATGTAACAGACATAATTGAGGACACAACACCGGAGGACACAACACCGGGGGACACAACACCGGGGGACACAGCTGTTGAAGGTGAAAACACAACCACTGAAAATACAGCTGATGGAAGTGAAAGCACGGCAATCGATACAATGAGCAATGATTCTGAAGCAGGATCAAATGCATCAAGCAACGAAAGTTTTCAAAACGATGATAGCAGCAAAGACAACGATGGTATTTCCAAAAATACGATTGCTGTGATCATATGCGTAGGCATAGTGGCAGTCGGTGCCGTTGCGATATTCTTAATTTTGAAAAAGAAATAAAAACACAAGTCGCTTTGAGTAATATCAAGGCGACTTTTTTACTCAACTAAAAAATCATCCCGAAAGACTCTCTTTGAAGCTTTCGGGATGATATTTTTATTTAACTTAATTATTTAAAGAATCCGGAGGATGTGTCGTTTTTATTTTCTTTACCTTCTTTTTTAGCTTCCTCTTCTTCTCTTTTTAAGCGGTTTTCTTCGTCCTGCTTCAGTGCCTTTTCTTCCGCTTCACGGCGCATACGGTCTTCTTCTTCGTCGCGGCGGCGTTTTTCGGCAACCATTTCGTCAAGCTCTTCAAAAGTAGGTGTACCTTCCATTACCGCCTTGAACTGATCTGCATCCATAACTTCGTTTGCTATAAGATACTCGGAAATAAAATGGAGTTTATCCATATTCGCATTTATTATTTCCATACACTTGTTGTATGCTTCATCAACTATACGGCGTATTTCACCATCAATATCGGATGCCGTCTTTTCTGAATACGTTTTAGTATTTGAAAAATCTCTTCCCAAAAATACTTCATCGTTTCCGTGGGACGAGCCGTAAACAACAGAACCCAAAAGATCGCTCATACCGTATTTTGTAACCATATCTGTAGCTATCTGTGTTGCACGCTGGATATCGTTTGAAGCACCGGTTGAAAGGTCGTTGAATATTACCATTTCCGCAACACGTCCGCCAAGGAGCGTTACTATCTCCTGCTGCATTTCCCCTCTTGTGGATACCATTCTGTCCTCCTGAGGAACTGAAAGCGTATATCCGCCCGTCATAGCCGTGGGGATTATGGATATCTGCGTTACAGGGTCTACTTTATCCATAAAATAGCGTGATATTGCGTGGCCCGCTTCGTGATATGCCGCAACCTTGATATCGTTTTCCTTACGCTTTTTATTACGTTTTGGCGTACCTACGATAAGCTTCATCACAGCTTCTTCGATATCGGGCATACATATTACCGCTTTGCCCTTTCTCGCGGCAAGCAACGCGGATTCGTTAAGGAGGTTTGCAAGGTCAGCACCTGTAAATCCGACCGTCGTTTTTGCAACCTGCGAAAGGTCAACGTCGGGAGATATCGGTTTATTCCTTGCGTGTACCTTCAATATTTCTTCTCTGCCCTTTATATCGGGATAATGAACCGTTACCTGTCTGTCAAATCTGCCCGGACGGAGAAGCGCGGGATCGAGTATGTCGGGGCGGTTTGTAGCCGCCATAACTATAACGCCCTCGTGCGTTCCGAAGCCGTCCATTTCGACGAGCAACTGGTTGAGCGTCTGCTCTCTTTCATCGTGTCCGCCGCCGAGACCTGCGCCTCTGTGTCGTCCGACAGCGTCTATTTCATCAATAAATATGATACTCGCGGGATTTTTACGTGCCGTTTCAAAGAGATCTCTCAC
>JAZOSS010000011.1:0-42672 GCA_045657205.1 Eubacteriales bacterium | reverse complement strand
CATCGGATTTTTTCGAAACGGCGGGAGCAAGCCCCCGCCCTACAACATGCGGGTCGTCGTGGGCGCCGGCCCCTACGGTTTTATCTATTATCTGATTTTTCCCCTGCCCTACGTTGATACGGAGCTTTTTTATATGCCGACTTCGTCGGCGTGATATTTTCGCTTCGCGAAAGTGATATAGAACCTGACGGTTCGTGATATGCTGACTTCGTCAGCGTGATATTCTATCTGCCTGCGCCGGATAGAGTTATGGCGGAAGCCCCCGCCCTACATCATACGGACCGCCGAGGACGTCGGTCCCTACAATTATCTCATTTTTGCCGTCTTACGTTGATACGGACATTTATTTTTATATGCCGACTTCGTCAGCGTGATATTCTATCCGCCTGCGGCGGATAGAGTTATGGGAGGCAGGACGGTTTTTTTTCGGTAAGTTCAAGACTTGTTTATATATATATGATAAAATAAAACCGATTGTAAGTATACGCAAGTAAGTTTGATCATTTTACGCAGAATGGAGATCTTTATGATACATATTGAAAATCTTACCAAATATTACGGTAAGAATCTTGCCGTCAACAACATAAGCTTTGACATAGGCAAAGGCGAGGTCGTCGGTTTCCTCGGCCCGAACGGTGCGGGAAAAT
The DNA here is from genome assembly GCA_045657205.1 of Eubacteriales bacterium. GTDB lineage: Bacteria > Bacillota > Clostridia > Oscillospirales > CAG-272 > RGIG7213. The sequence goes on along the minus strand of JAZOSS010000011.1, from coordinate 42,025 downwards.
CCACGACGATGAATATTTTAACGGGGTATCTTTCGTCTACCTCGGGAGTTTGCAAAATAGACGGTATCGACATACTCGAAAACCCGTCGGAGGCTAAAAAGCACATCGGATTTCTGCCCGAAGTGCCGCCTCTTTATCCCGATATGACACCCCTTGAATACCTCAATTTTATTTACGACTTAAAAAAATGCACCCTCAACAGAAAAAAGCACATAGGCGAGATAATATCCGTTATGCGCTTGGGTGATTACGCAAACAGACTTATCTGCCACCTTTCAAAGGGGTACAAGCAGCGCGTCGGCATCGCGGCGGCTTTGATATCGAACCCGAAGGTGCTTATATTTGACGAGCCGACGATAGGACTCGATCCCCGTCAGATAATCGAAATACGTGAGCTTATCCGCTCGCTTGCCAAAAACCACACGATAATTCTTTCAACGCACATCCTGCCCGAAGTACAGGCTGTATGCGACAGAATAATTATAATCGACAAGGGTGTAATAAGAGCCGACAAGGCGACGAGCGACATAAACGAGCTTGCCGAAAACAAAAAACGCTTCACCATACAGATAGCCGGCCCCCGTCAGGAAGTCGAAGGCGTTCTGCGCCGTGTTGAAGGCGTACAGAGCGTTGAATTTCTTTCTTCAACGAAGAACAGCGGCACTCTTTACCGCGTTCAATGCAAGCCGGGGTACGATTCAAGAAAGCTCATTTTCTCAGCTCTTGCTGAAAGAAACTGGCCGATAATGGAGCTTAACACCCTCGGAACGAGCCTTGAGGACATATTTATTGCCCTCACTTCAAAGTAAGGAGGATACCATGACAGCAATTTACAAAAGAGAGATGAAGGCGTACTTTTCAACCTTTATCGGATACGCTTTTATCGCTTCGTTTCTCATCTTATCGGGAATATTTTTCACCCTTGCGGTCCTTTCGCAGGCGGCTGATTCCGACATAACCGTATATTATACGGGCGTTATCTACTCGTTTATCGTACTTATTCCGCTTCTTACGATGAAGCTTTTTACGGATGAAAAAAGACTTCGCACGGAAACCGTGCTTCTTACAGCACCCGTAAGTCTTTTCAACATCGTTTTAGCTAAATTTCTTGCGGCTTTCTCGATGTTTGCCATGACTCTTGCCGTATCGAGCGTAAATCTCATACCGATGTACGTTTACGGAAATCAGAACACTATGATAATACTCGGCAATATGCTCTCCGTTCTGCTTATCGGCGCGGCGTTCATATCCGTCGGCGTGTTCCTTTCGGCAATTACGGAAAACCAGCTCATTGCCGCCGTTTCGACCATAGCGGTCATCGCCGTTTTCCTCGTTATCGGAATGTTCTCAACGAGTATCGGATTTACTCCTTTGAGAGTCGTACTCAATTTCTTCTCCGTATTTAACCGCTATACGTATTTCACGTACGGCATCATTGATTACGCGGCACTTATTTATTACTTTTCCATAACGGTGCTGTTTATATTCCTCACGGTACGCGTGTTTGAGCGCCGCCGCTGGGCATAAGGAGGCACTGAAAATGAAAAACACGAACAAAAACACGGAAAACAAGACGAAAACGTCGATATTCAAAAACAGAAAGTTCAAATACGGCTCACTTGCCGCCGCCCTTACGGTGTGCTTTATTGCCGTTATCATCACAGCAAATGCGATAATATCCTCGCTTTTTGCAAAGTATTGGATATATACCGACCTTACATCCTCGGAGCTTTACACCCTTTCGGATGAAGCACGCGCGCTTCTCAATTCCGATCTTATCAAAAACGACATAGAAATAAAATTTGCAATTCCCGAGGACACGATAGCAAAATCAAGCCGTATGCTTATGATCTACTCCTGTGCAAACGCCTACGCCGAGGCGTCGAAGGATCTTGAGCATAAAATCACCGTAAACTGCTACGACGCGTATCTGTATCCGTCTGAATTTGCCGATTACAAAACTCTTGCAGGCGGTGAATGGTCCGATACGAACGTCGTTGTCGAGTCATCAAACGGCACGCCGATAGTTTACACGATGAAAGGCTTTTTCACAACGGACTCCGAAACGGGAAAAGAGCTTGGTTTTTCGGGTGAAAGAAAGTTTTTAAGTGCGTTTTTCCAGCTTGCAGGCGTTGAAAAGCCCGTCGTTTGCTTCACGACGGGACACGGCGAGCCGATAGGAACGAACGAAGACCAATCTTCAAACGAATACGCCGACTTCTTCACGATGCTCGGCGACTGGGGCTTTGAAACGAAAATCGTCGATCTTCAGCGTGAGGAGCTTGACGAAAACTGCCGTCTTGTAATCGTCCTCGATCCAAAAAAGGACTTCGTTTCAAAGGACCTTGACGTTATGGGCGCACGCTCGGAAATAGACAAGATAGGCGAATATATGGCAACGGAATACGGCTCGATGATGGTCTTTGCAGGCTCGACGGGCACGGAATTCCCCGTACTTAACGAATATCTTGAAGAATGGGGCGTTAAAATAAACACGACGGAAAAGATAACGGACCACGTAAACGCAATATCCACAAGCAACACGACGTTTACCGTTGAGTACGTTGACAACGCACAGACGGCAACGATAGTCGAAAAATTCAGCGATCTGCGTACGGCGTTTTCAGATGCTGCCCCCGTTGAAGTGCTTGCAAACAACGACACGGGAACGATGCAGGTGGCAGTACCGCTGTTCGTAACCTCCGATACGGCGCAAAGCATATCGTCAAAGGAAACAAAAACGGGAAAATTTGATCTTTTCACACTTACAAAGAGCCTTACCTACCACAATAACGAAGCGATGTACAAATACGTTATTGCCTGCGGATCTCCCGAAATGCTTAAATACTGCACGTCGCAGTCGTACGCAAACAGAGAGATAATGTATATGCTCACGCAGAGAATACACACGGTAAAAATACCGTTCGAGCTTGATTACAAGCCCTACGAAAATAACGGACTTTCCCTTATAACGAGCCGCGGCGTTCTCGTCTGGGGTGTCGTTCTTATAGGAGTTTTGCCTGCCGCAGTGCTTGCTGTCGGCACGGTCACGGTAATCAGAAGAAAGAGGAAATAAATGGACGAAGAAAAGCTTAACAGCGAAAATTTAAGCGATAACGATGAAATTACCGAAGAAAAGGACGAAAGTGAGCTTCACAGGATCCTTTACGGCGGTGAATATTCCGAATACAGCGAAGATATAGATATGTCCGAGGCTCAAAAAGAGGAAAGATTATCTCTTTCGACCTTCGAGGACGTACCCGAAAAAGAAGAAAGCAAGCCTAAATCAACCGTCATAAAGCAAAGAAAGCTGACGATAATAATTTTGTCATCCGTGTTCGCTTTGCTTATAGGTGCGTATCTTCTTTTAGGTCCTGTCGGATTTGACGTGTTCGGCTTCAAGGAAGCCGAAGAAACGGAGATCGTTTACACGACGGGCGAAGTAAGAGGCACGGGTAAAAACAACTGGCTGATTTACGAGCACGTTGAAAGAAATAACATACAGAGCATTGAAGTGCATAACAAGCACGGCGAATATACCGCATATTACAGTCCCGCCGACGATTCCTTCTACTTTTTGGGTGCCGAAACGATAGCGTACGATCAGGAGCTTTTCTCGCATCTCGTCGTAAGTGCGGGATATACGGTATTTTCCGACAGACTGCCGAAGGGTGAAAGAAGCGAAGATCTTTCCGAATACGGTCTTTCGGCAGAAGACGATCCTGCGTACTTCATTTTAACGACGAGAGATGGAAACAAACACAAGCTTTATATAGGAAATTCAACGCTTGACGAAAACCGCTACTACGTTATGTACGAGGGCAGGGATATCGTCTACGTGCTTGAAAATTCCATAGAAAAAACGCTTTTGGCAAACGTGACACAGCTTTTGAAGCCTGTTCTGACTTTCCCGATATCAACAGCGTCAAACGATTATTACACCTTGATAAAAGAGATGTATATAACCCTTGACAAGGATGAGCCGTACGTGTTCATCGAATACACGAAGGAAGACAAAACGACGCAGGAAACCTTCGGTGTCACCATCCCCTATATGCTGAAATACCCCGAGGAGCTTCCCGCATCGACCGAGCAGGTAACGTCGCTTTTCGACCATATTCTTAATATGGAGGCTGACGAGCTTCTTGAATACGATATCTGTTATAAGCACGACGCACTCGATCCCGACACGGGAGAAATATACCAAGAGGAGTCGGTAAAACCCGAAATACTTTTGAAATACGGCATAACGGATGCCGAAAAGGCGCTTATCTACACGTATTCGGGATATCCGAGCATAGTTTATTTCAGTGCTCTTCAAACGGATGAAAACGGAAAAGAGTTCTATTACGCCTGGTCACCGATCACGGCGATACTGACGAAAATATCCGAATCAAAAGTGCCTTTTCTGAAGTGGAGCAGAGTCGATTTTATGGACAGAGCTATCTTCAACGCTCACATCGACAAGGTGGCAACGATAGAATTTACCGATAAAACGAACTCCCATCAGCATTATCTTTTTGAGCTTTCGGGCAAGGGCGACGATCTTCAGGTATACGAAACGGTAACGAAGACGTATCTTACGTCAGACGGAAAAACGCAAAACGGCGAAACTGACGTATTCAACTTCAGACAGCTTTATAAATCAACGCTTTATATGGAAGCCGGCGATATCATCGAAGAACCGACCGAAAAATCCCTCCTTGCAGAGGTAAAGGTAACGACGAGAAACGGCTATGAAATGAAATACGAATTTTTTGCATATTCCGACCGACGTTGCTATTACACGATAAACGGCGAAGGACAATTCTACGTCAAGCGTTCCGTCGTCGAAAAGATGTTTGCGGATGCAAAACGTGTTATAGATCACGTGGACGTAAACGCAGAATCCGAATATTGATAATTTACTGTAATTAATAAAGGAATTAAAAAATGAAAAAAATATCGGTTATTTTGCTTATTACGGTGTTGCTTTCATCGTTTTCACAGCTTGTATATGCAGCTCCCATGACGTATTACGAGCCGTCGGAAGCATATAAAGAAAGTATATTTTATAAGACCGTGACGGATCTTTCCCTGACGGGTGACAACCGTTACGACGTCGTAAACGTCGCAATAACACAGCTCGGTTATCACGAGGGCGACAGCGATGACGATATGCACGGCGGATCCGACGGCGGACGCAACTTCGTTGAATACAACGTCCTTTTCGGAAAGGTTGACAACGGCGAGGGTAACGGCACAAGCTACGGATATATGTGGTGTGCGTCGTTCGTAAACTGGGTGCTCCGTGCGGCAAACGTCGATACGTCACTTACAGGACAGTACATAAGCTGTGCCGAATGGCTCAACTTCTTTGAAGGAAAAGGACAGTTTCACGCAAGGGAAACGGGCTACGTTCCGACCACGGGCGATATCATATATTACAAAGGCTCAAGAACGAATGCACGTTCAAACCATATAGGCATCGTCGTAGGCTCAAAGGACGGAGTCGTTTATACGATAGAGGGAAACACATCGGGTATAGACTCGCAGGGCGATCCCACAAACGGCGGTGTCGTTGCACGTAAGAATTACAGCCTGAACGATACGTACATAGTCGGATACGGCGTACCAGATTACGCCGTCAAGGAAGGTACGGATTACGATTTCGAGCTGTTCGACATAACCCCGATGACACCCGGCGAATATACGGTAATAACCAGCCGTGCAAGAATACTTAAAAGCACGACGTCAAATGAAACTCTGGCAAGACTTTCAGCAGGCACAACGATTGAAATAAAAAGCATCATCGGAACGTACGGTGTGTGTGACTATGAAGGACAAGAGGGATTTATCGCACTTTCAAACGTAATGAAGACGGAAAACGCACTTCACAAAATATCGTTTGAAACAGGCTGTGATACCGTTATAGAAGACGGCGAAAAGCATTTCGGCTCGGCATATTCCATACCGAAGACCGTGCCCGAAAAGAAAGGCTACAATTTCGTCGGCTGGGCAGTAAGAGACGGCGGTGATGCGTTATACTCTCCGTCAGACAGATACATATACGATCTTGATACGACCTTCTACGCTGTGTTTGAAAAGACTGCCGATATTTACACGGTAATTTTCAAAGACGGAGATACAATAATCTCCGAAAAAGAGTATTTAAGCGGTGAAACGGTAGAAATACCCGAAATATCGAAGACGGACGATAACGGAAAAGCATACACGCTTTCCTGGGATAAAGAAATTTCAAGCACGGTAAACGGTGATGCCATATATCAGGCGGTATGGACGCTTGAAGATGAAAAAGACGAAAAGAAAACCTCACCGCTTGTTTACGTGCTTATCGCCGTAACCGTTCTCGGTGCAGGTGCTGTCGTCATCGCACTCAAAGCTCCCGTAAAGGGAAAAAAAGCAGAGGCTGATAAAAAAGAAAATACCGTTTTGTGAGGATGAAAATGGAAGAAAAGGTTGAAAAAAGAAAACGATTTATCATAAATACAGCGTTTTTCGCTGTCGTTGCCGTAATTATTTACGCAATTTTGAAGTACGCTCTGTCGGTGCTTCTGCCATTTTTCATCGCTTTCGTTATATCGTCACTTCTTCAGCCTTTGGTAAGATTTCTGAAAAAGAAAACGAAGCTCAAACAAAAAAAGGCGTCAGCTGCTGTCGTTATACTGTTTTTGTGTACGGTCGGCGTGTTTATATCGCTTCTGACGATAGAAATATTCGTTCTGGTAAGGAAACTGCTTGAATTGGCACCGTCTTATTATAGCGATACGATACAGCCTGCATTTATAAATCTTTTGCATCACGTCGAAGCTTTTATGAAGAATTTTGACGGTGATTTTGCTCTTGATTACAGTAAGCTCACACCGCAGTTTTCAAGCTTTATACCCTCAATAAATTCAATATTCAGCTTTACGACGAATATACTTTCAACCGTGCCGGGATTTCTGATATCCGTTCTGATATCCGTTATATCGCTGTTTTTCATCAGCGGAGATTATACGGGGATATGCCGATTCTGCCTTTACCAGGTTCCCGAAAAAACACGTCATACGATAATAGAAATAAGGGATTACGCAAAGGAGATACTGTTCAAATACGTGCGTTCATACGTGCTGATACTGACAATAACGTTTATGGAGCTGAGTATACTTTTGCTCACAGCGGGACTTATAAATCCCGAGATGTTTTCATCTGTCACTCAAACGCTTGTCACGGCACTCGTTATTGCTTTGTTTGATCTTTTGCCTATCGTCGGAACGGGCTCGATCCTCGTGCCGTGGGGAATAATACGCATACTTTTAGGTGATATTCTCACGGGAATTATGCTTATATCCATCTTCCTTATCGTAACGGTGGTAAGAAACATAATCGAGCCTAAGATCGTCGGAACGCAGGTGGGACTGCACCCGATAGTAACGCTTATGGCGATGATCGTCGGTACGGCTTCCTTCGGTGTCGTAGGTCTTTTCCTGTTCCCGATAACACTTGCACTTTTAAAGGACTTGAACGACAGAGGAAAGATACACCTTTTCAAACCCGTTCCAAAAGAATAATATGTAAAACCCTGCCCGTTTGTTTAATGGGCAGGGTTCGCTTTTACTACATCTTATATATGGCTCCCACAACGGCGGCAGCAAGCCACCGCCCTGCGTTCTTTTTTGCTTTACATTAAAAGCGCCCGTCCGCATCCCCCACAGCACGCAGTAGTTCGTGAAGCGAACTACAAGCGTGCTGCCTGCGGACATAGGGCGCATATTTCCTTACGGAAATATAGAATTTGATTACCGTTTTTTATACATCCGCCGCAATTTTTTAAGCTCAATTTTTATTCAAAAGAGCCAATAGTATCATACAATAGCACGTGTATTTTGTGCAATTTATATAAATCAACAACATTTATATAGTGCAGATATACAAAATTTATTTTTTTGTCTGAAATTTCTTGATTAATCTTATAAAATATGATAGAATTAAATATAAAATATAATAGGAGGATTGTGACTATATGAAGACATCATTAAAACGCACCGCGTCACTTATAATTTCGGCGGTGATGATAATTTCGATCTTGCCGTTTACGGCAAACTCAGCAGACTGGATACCGGCAGATTACAAAGATTTCGTATTTGATGCGGAATATTATGCATACAAGTATCCCGAAGTTGCCAAAGAGTACGGCTCAACAGATGATGAGCTTTATGCTCACTTCCAGGAATACGGTGTTGACGAAGGTAAGAAAGGAAGTCCGACCTTTGCGGTAAAGGATTATCTTTATTACAGTACCGATCTTCAGACTCAGTTCGGTACGGATTACAGAGCTGCTCTTTTGCATTACTGCAGCACAAAGACTCCCTCGACAGCATATCAGCCTATACAGCACAAATATTTTGCAGGTACGTTTGATGCCGTAATTTCACGTGCTTCCGACACGTCAAACGGCGCATTCAACGTAGGCGTTGCCTCAAGCCCTATGGATAATAACGGCAACGGAAAATATAACGTACAGGCTTTGGCGGCTGACATCACCGACACAAAGCAAATCTGGACGTTTAAATTCAACGCAAACGGCTCATACACGATCACAAACAAATATACCGGAAGCGTTCTTGACGTAAACGGCGGATTGAAAGGAAGCGGTACGAACGTAAGTACGTACAAGTCAAACGGCTCGGAAGCTCAGCAGTGGCGTTTGCTTGAAAGACTTCCCGGTCAGTACGTCATCGCCCCCGTTCACGCTTCGCACTTCGTAGTGCTTGATATCGGCGGTTCGACATCTGAAGGAACGAACGCACAGACATATTATTACAACCACACCGACGCACAGTTTTTCAACATTCAGGTCCTCGTTCCCGATGCGATAAAGAATATCGTTTTCGACTGGGAATACTACGGAGTAAAATACCCCGAGGTTGCTTCCAAGGTCGGTGCAACCGAAGAAGCTCTTTATGAGCATTTCGGCAAGTTCGGTCTTATGGAAGGCAAGCAGGCAAGCCCTGTATTCAGCGCAAGATATTATCTTGACAACAACCCCTCGGTAAAATCCTCCACGGGTAACCACCTTACAGCAGCCCTTATGCACTATTACAACACGGGCAGAAATACAACCGGTCTTAAAACAGCTCCCCCTGCATATATCGCTGACTCCTTTGAGGCAACGGTAAACTTTATCGAAAGAACAACGAACCTCGGTCTTGCATCGACTGCAACGAACGAAGCAAACAACGCATGGAACGTTGAAACTGTAAATCAGTCGTTTACGGATACAAAGCAGGTATGGTGCTTTAAGTACGACCCTGAAACGGGTGCGTATATGATGACAAACAAGGCGTATCCCAACGCCGCGCTTGACGTTTCGGGCGCTGCTATTGCAAATGGCACGAACATTGCAACGTATACGAACACAGGCGTTGACGATCTTCACAGATATATGTATATCTACGAAAGAATACCGGGTGAATATTCCATATCCCCCGCACATTCGAGCGGTAAAGTAATTGAGATCTCAGGCGGTTACACCTCCGCAGGCAAAAATATAGCTCTCTATGAATACAACAAAACAGTACCTCAGAGAGTAACTCTTTCATTCTATTTCGATCCTGCTTACAAGAGCACGATATACGATGAACAATTCTACAAAAACAAGTATTATGAAGAGAAAAACGTACGCGAAAATAGCGGAAACGACCTTTACGAGCACTTTTTGAGCATAGGTCTTCACAGAGGCTATCAGGGAAGCCCTGTGTTCGACGTATCGTACTATATTGAAAACAACGAAGACGTAAAGGCGGCAGTAAATACCAATTACGACGCTATTGTACACTACATAAATACGGGTTCGACTGCTAAAAAGTACGTCACGGCACCTCCGAAAGACTTCGGCGATGCGTTTACTGCTACGATCAACAGCACGACGGCAAACGTAAATATCGGTGTTACAGATGATCCGATAAGTGCAGGCAGTACAACGCATATGGTTAAATCGAGAGACAGAAACGACAAAGCCGATGCACAGAAATGGATGTTCGTACGAAATGATGACGGCTCGTACACACTTACAAACGTGCTCTCCGGCTCCTTAATGAACGCAAGCGACGGATCTATTGATAAAGGCACTCTCGTAAATGCTTTCAAACCAACAGGTTCGATAGCACAGAACTGGTTCTTCTTTGAAAGACTGCCCGGTCAGTACGTAGTATCCCCCGTTCACGCCTCCGGTACTCTTGCTCTCGGTGTTCAGGACAGCGCACTCGTTGAAGGAACACAGGCAGACCTTTACACTTATTTAGCGGTTCCCGCTCAGTATTACGGTGTAACAATATTGAGCCGTCCTTATAAAACGACCGACTGTGACGTAAACAATGACGGTATCGTAAACGCAAAAGACATCCTTCAGATAACAAAGCATATGAACAAACCCTTGATCCACGCATATCTTACAGATTCCGACGTAAACCGCGACGGTGTGATAGACAATACAGACCTTGAGCTTATTAAGCAGAATATGGGCGAGGAATACGGAATCTGGTATAAAGAGCTTACAGCAGACGATTCGTTCACAACACCTCTTTATCCTTCATACGCAAAACGTCATACGCTTCTTACTTATAACGACGTACTGCTTGAAACGTATGAAGCGATACACGCAGGATTTATCTTCAACGGCTGTGAGATATACAGCGACACGGTAAAAGGCAATCTCCACTCAACGACGTTCGTTAAGGGTGAGGACTTCTACCATATGTACTGGCACGACGACACGGGAAGACTCCGCATTGTTGAAGCAATAGGCGATGCTGATGCACTTCCTGCAAAGAATATGTATTTTGAAAACTACAATACAACTCCGACGATAACACAGGTATCTTCGACGTATCTTAACGGTATGACGTATATCGTAGAGCTTACCGACGGCTCGTTCATCATCGTTGACGGAGGTTATTCCGATCAGCACGACAGACTCTACAACAAGCTCGTTGAGCTTAACGGCGGAGATAAGGAAGATATCGTTATCCGTGCATGGCTCCTTACACACTGTCATAACGACCATTACGAATGCTTCGTATCGTTTGCCGATAAGTACGCATCCCGTGTAAGACTTGATTACTTTATGTACTGTTCAGAAACTCCCGAATCAAGAAAAGGCGGATGGGGCGGCTTGTTTACCTGGGGTGAAATATACGACTCCATAAACAAGTTCCACGGTACAAAGGTTCTTACGGTTCACACGGGTATGGACTTCAAGTTCGGCGGCGTTAGTATGGAAATACTTTTTGCACCCGACGATATGCTTATCGAATACACACCCGGCGACCAGAATGAAATGAGCGTTATTTCCCGTTTCTACACGGGCACAAAGAAAGCTCTTATCCTCGGTGACTCGGGAAGCGGTGCTGCAAGAAAGCTCGAACAGTATTACGGAAATTACCTCAAGAGTGATATCTGCCAGGCATCGCACCACGGTGTTGAGGACTTCCCGCTTTCAACGTACAATTTGATCCGAGCACCCATTATGTTCTATCCTTGCAATCAGGCGCTTTACGATGCAAACGAAAGATTCAAGGATGTACGTGATGCTATAAAGAATTCCGATTATATCAAGGAAATACTTATCCACCAGCACGGACACTATACACGTCCTTTGAAGTAAATTTTATCATTTGAATAATGAAAAACAACCGACGGAAGGGCTGCTTCTCATAAGGAAGTTAGGAATTTCTTGTAGGGACAGGCGTCCTCGACTGTCCGTTAATTCAAAAATTGCTCCGCAGAAAACAAATAGTAAACCCCGACTGATTTTCAAAAGTCAGTCGGGGTTATTTTTATTTTCTTTTATAAATTGGAAATTATTTATTTTGTTCAAGCTCTTCAATTCTCTTTGTAAGGTTGCTGATTTTATTTCTGAAACCTAAATACATTTCCCAAATCAAAACAAAAATAATTGATAACACAAATACTGCACCTAAAAAGGTAATAACCGCTAACGACTCGGAAATATCATTCATTAGATTTCCATAGCCGCTTAAATACACAGCTATGAACGAAACTAAATAACAAATTAAAATTCTCAATGCTCTTTTCATACAATCGAACTCCTTTATCGAAGTCTTATTTATTGTTATCGCAAGTTTCGCATTTGTATTACAAATGCTTCGGACAAAGTCCATACCCCTATTCCTCTGAGTACAATTCATTGTAGTACCAACGAATTGGGTTTTCATAGATATATTTTACGTGTTCCTCATAGTCTTTTCGATTACGGATGACATGATCGTAGAAACGAGCTTGCCAAATGTTTTCGCCATACTCCTTGTTGCAAAAACGCTTGAATGTAGATACAAATTGAGAACACGTGCTATTCGCTCTTTCAATATTCGTAGGGACAGGCGTCCTCGACTGTCCGTTTTCAATCGCATATTTATTTTCTTTCACCCAAAGCAAAAGATGGATATGGTTAGGCATTATTACATATTCCTCAACAGACAGTTGATTATAGAAATCGTTTAATTGCTTGATATATTTATCTGCTATTTGCCCGTATTTTGTCAATTCGATTTGCGGACAGTCGGGGACGCCTGTCCCTACAATGTGAGAAAGGATACATCGTCTGTTTTGTGTGCAAATCGTTATAAAATATACACCGCTACTATTATAATCAAAACTCTGATATCTTGGTGTTTTTCTCTTATTCAATTCATCCATATTCATCACCTACCCCATTATAACACAAATCGGCAGAGAAAACAATGTCTCTGCCGAATTTCTTTTGTTGCGGACAGTCGAGGACGCCTGTCCCTACAAATGTTGTGTTAAACATCCTTATAAGAACCAGCCGAAACGTTGGTTGTTTTTCTGTTTATAATTCACCGTTTACTATATTCTTCGTTTTCCATACCGTATAGCTATAATTTTTTCAAGCGGGCGATTGATAATCGCCCTACAGCCTTATTTTACCTTAAATATCTTCTTTAAAATACCCGAAAAGAATTTCGGGCTTTTTACGACGACTATTTTCATAAGCTCGTTCCTTTCTTACAAGATAAACAAAATTCCGACAGCGCAGACTATCACAGCTTCCACCGTTATCATAAGCACTGAGGGCAAAAAAAGCGTTGAAAGAACCCCGATACCGAAGCATATAATGCCGTAGATCAAAAATTTTATCCTTTCCTCGCATTTTCTGAATACTCTTTTTTTCAATTTTTCACCACCGATCTGCATTTAATATACGGTTTTCGGGAAAATAAAAAGCTCCCTTACATATAGTATGCAAGGGAGTATTTTTGGGTTATCAATTAATAAAGAGGATATTTTTTGCAGATCTTTGCAATTTCTTCTCTGATGTAATCTGCCTTTTCTTCGTACTCGGTAGCCGTGAGCTTTATGAGCTTACCTATTATTCTCATTTCTTCCTCACCGAGTCCTCTCGTCGTTGCCGCAGGCGTACCTATTCTGATACCGCTTGTAACGAACGGTGACTGAGGATCGTCGGGAATAGCGTTTTTATTTACCGTGATGTGAACCGTGTCGAGTCTTTTTTCAAGCTCCTTACCCGTTATATTGAACGGACGGAGGTCAACGAGCATCAAGTGGTTATCCGTACCGCCTGACACGAGGTTAAAGCCTTCTTCAACGAGTGTTTCTGCAAGAACTGCGGCATTTTTTACTACCTTTTTACCGTATTCCGCAAATTCGGGCTTGAGTGCCTCACCGAAGCAGACTGCCTTAGCTGCGATTATGTGCATCAAAGGACCGCCCTGCGTGCCGGGGAATACTGCCTTGTTTATCTTCTTTGCAAGCTCCTCGTCGTTTGTAAGGATCATACCGCCTCTGGGACCTCTGAGCGTCTTATGCGTCGTCGTTGTAACGATATCCGCGTAAGGCATCGGGGAGGGGTGAACGCCTGCTGCAACGAGTCCTGCAATGTGAGCCATATCGACCATAAGATATGCGCCGACTTCGTGTGCGATATTTGCCATTCTTTCAAAATCTATAAATCTCGGATAAGCGGATGCGCCTGCTACGATGAGCTTCGGCTTACATTCCTTTGCCTGCTTTTCGAGTGCGTCGTAGTCAATTCTGTGTGTTTCGGAATCAACGCCGTACGCTACGAAATTGTAGTAAAGACCGCTGAGGTTGACGGGCGAGCCGTGTGTAAGGTGTCCGCCGTGTGCAAGTGACATACCCATTACCGTGTCGCCTGCTTTGAGAAGTGCTATATAAACTGCTGTATTTGCCTGAGCACCCGAGTGGGGCTGTACGTTTGCATACTGTGCTCCGAAAAGCTTTTTAGCTCTTTCGATTGCTATATTTTCCGCAATATCGACACATTCGCATCCGCCGTAGTATCTTTTACCGGGGTATCCTTCTGCATATTTATTCGTCAAAACGGATGAAGCGGCAACCATTACAGGTTCGGAAACGATGTTCTCCGATGCGATAAGCTCGATACCGTCTCTCTGACGGTTAAGCTCCTTTTCAACAGCATCTGCGATCTCGCTGTCATACTTTTTGAGAAATTCAAGATTTTCGATAACCATTTTTTTATATCCTTTCAATTACTTACCCATTATATTTCCGTCAACGTCGGACGGCATTGTAAATCCACTGTAATTCGACAAATTTACAGAACCTATTATAGCACCGTCGGGGGCGCAGGAGCGTTTGAACTGCTGTGTTGCAAATCTTCTTTTGAACACCTTGAAGCAATTTTTTATATCTTCTTCTTTGTATTTGCCCTCGAATGCGTAATTTGCCATTCTTATTATTTTTTCTTCGGTAAAGCCGTATTTCACGGTTTGATATATGAAAAAGTCGTGAAGCTCGTAAGGGCCTATTATATCCTCGGTAAACTGTGCTATCTTTCCGTCCTCGGGCGGCATAAGCTCGGGCGACACGGGTGTGTTCAAGATATCGAAAAGTGTGTCGGAAAGCGACTTATCGGGACAGTTTTTCGCTTCGTTTTCCACGATCTTACGCATAAGCGTTTTTGGGATGGAGCAGTTCACGCCGTACATCGACATATGGTCGCCGTTGTACGTACACCAACCGAGTGCCGCCTCGCTTAAATCGCCCGTGCCGATAACGATACCGCCCTCGTCGTTTGCGATATCCATAAGCACCTGCGTGCGCTCACGTGCCTGTGAATTTTCATATGCGGCATTCTTTACCGCCTCGTCGTGGGAAATATCCTTAAAATGAAGCCTTACAGCCTCGGTAATGTCAACCGTTCTTAAATCAACGCCAAGCTTTTCACAAAGCACGACAGCGTTTGATTTCGTACGCTCCGACGTACCGAAGCACGGCATAGTCACAGCGACGATATTTTTTCTGTCAAGGTTCATAGCGTCAGCCGTTTTTACGCATATGAGAAGTGCCAAAGTCGAATCAAGACCGCCCGATATACCTATCACCATTTTTTTGCTGTGTGACGATATCATACGCTTTTTCAAAGCAAACGTCTGTATTTTCGTTATCTTTTCGCATCTTTCCCGAACGTCGCAGCCGTCGGGCATAAACGGATCTTTTTCTATTTTCAAGGAAAGGCGGGTTTCTTTTATATCCTGTTCAAATTCGTAAACGTCGTACCCGCTTTGAGTTTTCGTGTAAAGGGACGCTTCCTCGCCATAGCCTTTTATTCTCATACGGAGGTTTGATATTTTATCAACGTCAATTTCCGTAATCACGATATCTTTATCTCCGAAAGGAGGATTTTCTACTAAAAGCTTTCCTGCTTCGTAAACCGTGTGATTTGATGAATATACGCCTTTTGCGGTCGTTTCCGTGCTGTCACATTCACTGCTTACTATAGCGCACACGCACTCGGATGAAATATATTCAAGACTTGTTTTTCTCTTTTTTTCGGAGGTTACTTCCTCGGTATCGGAAGAAAGGGAAAGTATAAATTTTGCACCTTTTTTGCAAAGTTCTTTTATCCTTTCAAAATCTTTTCCGAAGCATACGCCGAATTTGTAATTTTCAACTCCGGAGCAGGAAAATATTATCTTATCGGTGAAAGGGACTGTCTGAACCATCCCGTCTTCACCTTTTATAAAATCGTATAAATATACACTTTCTTCACTTTCATACCGTTTAAATATGCAAGAGTTTTTTCTTGACGGTACAAGGCACAGAATTTCACCGTTTTTTATGACCGCGGCGCAGTTGTAAACGGATGAAGACACCCTTACGGGAAGTCCGACTGCGAAAATGATATCACATTCTTTCGTTTCTTCCGCTATCTTTAAAAGAGCGTTTTTGCAGTTTTTCAGAAGAATATCGGAATAAAACATACTGCCGCAGTCGATACCGCTTATACAAAGCTCGGGGAAGCAAAGTGCCTTTACGCCATTATTTTCGGCATCAAGTACGGTCTTTATTATATTTTCGGCATTTTTTTCAGCATTGCCGTCATAGGTGATGACACTGCCTGCGGCAACCTTTATAAATCCGTCCTTCATTTTTATCCTCTTATTCGGGTTAATTTTTTAACATTCTCCGATTTATTATATCACACACGTGAAAATAAATCAATAGATTTTTTTAATTTTAACAATCACATCGTATTGTCATTTTTACGTCAGGAGATATGCCGACTTCGTCGGCGTGATATTTTCGCTTCGCGAAAGTGATATGAAACCTAACGGTTTCGTGATATGCTGACTTCGTCAGCGTGATATTCTATCCGCCTATGGCGGATAGAGTTATAGGGCGCCGACCCTTACATTCAGCCTTCTCCAGCGGGAGAAAGGGGGATGTAGTTGCTTTGCAACTACGTGGATGAGGTGTTCGAAGTGATAATCGAATTAACTATCGTAACACCAATCAACGCAGCTCTTTTAAAAATTATACTTTGCCTTCTCCAGTGGGAGAAGGTGGCATCCGTTAGGATGACGGATGAGGTGTCGATTCATCATTCATCGGATTTTTTCGAAACGGCGGGAGCAAGCCCCCCGCCCTACCATATTATAATAGATAGTTATATATACAATTAAATTATTTTATAAAATATATTGTAATTTTACTTATTTTGTGGTATAATATACTTGATATAATATTGCTTAATAAAGGAAACAATTGATGAACACATATGAAGATATATGGGCAGGTGTTTTGCAGGAGCTGAGAAAGGAATTTTCCGAAATAAAGATAAATTCCTGGTTTTCGGGTATGCAGATAGTTGATATCGAATCCGAATACGCCATCCTTATGACACCGACTGCCGCCACCGTGGATTTCGTCAGAAGTGAAACGAGAGTGCTTGAAAGAGTCTTGTACAGCGTCCTCGGTGAATTTAAAGTTATTTACATTTACGCTCTCGACAAGGATTCAAAAAATCTGCGTCAGATAAAAGAAGATATAGAGTACGACTTGCAAAATCCCGAATTCAACGGTGACGTTTACCAGCGTCCTTCACCGAGAACGGGTAAAAAAGAAGTAAGCAATATCGGAATGCCCGTAATAAACGACAGCCGTGAGCTTGACTTCTTTACAAGCGATACAAAGCCGAAGGAAAAAGAAGAAGAAACAGAGGAAGCTATCCTTTCTTCAAAAATAAACTTCAAAACGACGATAAATAAGGATTACACCTTTGATAACTACATAGTAGGCTCGTCAAACAGATTCGTATATAACGCCTGCTACGCCGTTGCAACGAATCCTTCAACAGCCTGGAACCCGCTTTTCGTATACGGCCCGTCAGGACTCGGTAAAACTCACCTTTTATACGCCATTACAAACGAGCTTTTAACGAAGGATCCCACCTTAAAAATAATTTACGTCAAGGGTGAAGAATTTACAAACCAGCTTATTGAAAGCTTAAGAACGAAAAACGGACCCGTTATATTCAGAAACAAATACCGTTCCGTTGACGTTCTTCTCATTGACGATATACAGTTTATTGCAGGCAAGGTCAGCGTTCAGGAGGAATTTTTCCACACCTTCAACGCTCTTTACGAGGAGCATAAGCAGATAATACTCACCTCGGACAAGTCCCCGCGTGACATCGAAACGCTTGAGGACCGCTTGCAGAACAGATTTGAAATGGGACTTATTGCCGACATTCAGCCCCCGGACTACGAGCTGCGTGCCGCTATCATAAGAAGCAAGGCGGAATCCTACAACATAGACGTACCTGCCGACGTCGTAACGCTTTTAGCTGAAAGTCTGAGCCGTAACATCCGTCAGATAGAAGGCTCACTTAAAAGAATAGCCGCAAAAAGCTCTCTTTACGGCGTACCGATAACGTACGATATGGCGAAAAAGACGATAGCTGATATGATGAACATCGACGTTTCACCCCAGGTCATAGTTGACAGGATATTCAAAATAGTTTCCCGCCGTCTTAATATTGAAGAAAACGAGATAAAGAGCAAGTCGAAGCGTAAGGAGATAACAAACGCCCGCCACATCGTAATTTATCTTATCAGAAAATACACACCGTACTCGCTTAAGCAGATCGGCTCGCTTTTCGGACGCGATCATTCCACAATTATCAACTCAGTTGACGTTGTGGAAAACAAAATCAAGTCAGAACCGCTGTTTGAGAGGGAAATTTCGGAAATTGAAAGCGAAATAAAACTGTAAACCACATAAAATGTCACATAGTTTTGCACATTTTCCACACAGTTATCCACATTTTCGGGTCAAAACGTAAAAAAATCGGTGGATTTTTACCTATGTTTACAACCATGTTGAAAACCTCGGGATTTCCGTGTTGATAAAATTTTGAAACTGTGTTGATAAAAAAACGTCGGATGAAAGCAAAAAAGATCAAAAAAGCTATTCCACATTTCATCAAGACTTAACAGACAGTAATTCAACATGCGAAAAATTGAAAAAACATAGAAGATATGAGGGTTTTGCAGGATTTCCACATTTTCAACACCCCCTACTACTACTACTATTTTTCATAACTATTCATATCTATCCATATCATAAGGAGAACCAATGAGGATCTTATTCGATAAACACGTACTGCTTAACGCCTTGATACCCGCAATGGGTGCCGTATCGACGAAAGGCGAAAATAAAATAATACAGGGCATAAGACTCAAAACGATAGGCTCGGACAGATGCCTTATATCGTCGTTTGACGTAGAAAAGGGCTTCCAGACGGAAATTGACGCCGACGTGCAGAAGCCCGGCTGTTACATAATAAACGCACAGAAGCTTTTGAACATCACGAAAAATATGCCCGATGATATACTCATAGACGTAAGCGACAAAAATATCGCAAAGATATCATCCGGAAACAGTAAATTTGAAGTCGTATGTATGGAAGGAAACCTCTTTCCGGGACTTCCCGAGCTTTCGGGTGATTATTCCTTTTCAATAAGCCAGAAAACGCTTAAAAGGATAATTTCGCAAACGTCTTTTGCCGTTGCGGACAATCATCAGAAATTACAGCTCAACGGTGCTTATTTTCAGATAAGAGATGAAAATATAAAAGTAACTGCACTTGACGGCTTCCGTTTTGCTCAAAGATACGAGGACGTTGAGATGGAAAATTTCAACGTTGACGGCTCTTATATGAATCTTAATTTTATAATAGCAAGACGTGCACTTCCCGAAATACAGAAGTTCTTACTTGATACGGATGATAAAATAAAGGTCGTCAAAGGTCTTAAACACATAATGTTTATGCGTGACGGAATGGTATTTTACACAAGACAGATAGACGGCGATTATATAGAATACGAAAGATTTATACCGAAGGATTGCCCGATATCGCTTGAAATATCGACTCACAGCCTTACGGAAAGCCTTGAAAGAGCGCTTTTGGTAACTGAGGACAGCGACGCAGGCAGAGTAAAGAGCAGCGTTATGCTTAACGTATACGGCGATAAGCTCAAAATATCGTGCGTATCGGTCGTAAATAAGGTATATGACGAGATACCGTGCAAGCACGAGGGAGAAGACCTTGAAATAAGCTTTAACTGCCGTTTTTTGCTTGACAGCTTCAGAGCAATAGACACGGATACGGTAAGACTTCAGCTTTCAACGCCCTTGTCAAGTATGCTTATAACACCCGTTGACGAGGAAAACAAGTCCTATATGTACTTCGTCTTCCCCGTAAGACCTCAGCAGAACAACTGATTTGATACTTAAAAAAGCCGAAATAAAGGCTTACAGAAATCTATCCGGCGTATCCGTCTGCTTTGAAGACGGAATAAATGTCATATGGGGCGATAACGCACAGGGCAAAACCAATCTGCTCGAAGCGGTCTACATATTCGCCAGAGGTAAGCCTTACAGAATGAAAAAGGAATCGGACGTCGTACCGTTCGGTGAAAACGCGTCAAGCGTTGAAATAGTATATTCCTCATACGGACACGATACGGAAATGTCCGTGGAGTATTTCAAAAATCAAAAAAGACGGATGAAGATATCCGGCGGTGAAATAACGAAGGCAGCGGAGTTTATAGGCAATTTCAAAGCCGTTCTGTTCTGCCCCGAGCATTTGTCAATAATTAAGGATTCACCCGGTCAGAGGCGCAGCTTTCTCGATATCGCAATATCGCAGACGGATAAAAAATACGTCTATATGCTCAAAAAGTACAATAAACTGCTGACGCAGAGAACAGCCCTGCTCAAAGACTGTATAAGTCTTGACGGAACAAATACGGCGGTGTTTGAAGCACTTGCCGAGCAGATAGCCGAGCCCTGCAGGTACATAACCGAAAAACGCGTGCAGTACTGCGGAAGGCTTGATTTTTATATGAAAAAGTCAATGGCTGAAATGAGCGAAGGACGGGAAACGGTAAACGTAAGCTACGAGAGCTGTTTTGAAGATGAAATAACGCTTGAATGTGCAAGAAATATGTATCTTGACTTTTTAAGCCGTGAAATACAGTATAAAACGAGTCTTTACGGCCCGCAAAGGGACGATATGGAGATTACGGTAAACGGCAGATCGTCGAGATTTTACTGCTCGCAGGGACAGCAAAGGTCGCTGTCGCTTTGTGCAAAGCTTGCAGAAGGCGAGATATCGAACGAGGAAACGGGAGAATACCCCGTGTACCTTTTCGACGACGTTTTATCGGAGCTTGATTCAAAAAGAACGGCGTATCTTTTGTCAAAGCTTGAAAATAAACAGGTGATAATCACCTCCTGCAACGAGGAGCTGTTTTCTCCGTTTGACATCAAAAACAAAGTCCGTATAAAAGACGGGCACGTGATAATTTAACGTAAAAATTAATCTCACACGTATTATATTGTTTGATCTGAAATTTCACACGATAGATTTCCAAAGGAAATCAGCGCCCTTGCCTGCAGGCAGCCCGTTGCGGGCTGTGGGGGGTGCAGGCGGGCGCTTTGCTTCCGCCGCGGGCGCTTTGCTTCAACCGTAGGCAGCCAAAATGAGGAACGGAGATGTAGCTTGAAAAAATCTTCGCCATACGGTAATGGAGAATGAAGATAATAGATAAAATCGGTAGGGGTCGGCGCCCACGACGACCCGTATGATGTAGGGCGGGGGCAAAAATCAGATAACAGATAATAGATAATAGAGAATAGATATAAAATGTACTTATTCATCGGAAACGAAAAGATAATATATTCCTCTGATATCGTGGGTGTTTTTGATACGGACACATCGACCGTATCGCCCGTAACGAGAAAAGCTTTAAGAGAAGCCGAAGCCGGCGGAAAGCTTATAGTTACGACAAGCGAGATACCGAAGTCGTTTATCTTAATGAACGACGGTACCGTGTATATGTCACAGATATCACCGAAGATACTTAAAAAAAGAGCAAAGAAAGGAAGTTTTTAAAATGGACGAGCCTATAATGAACAACGCCGAAAACAATTACGGTGACGAGCAGATACAGGTACTTGAAGGACTTGAAGCTGTAAGAAAACGCCCCGGTATGTACATCGGTACGACATCTATAAAAGGACTTCACCATCTGATAAATGAAATAGTCGATAACTCTATCGACGAAGCTATGGCAGGCTACTGCAAAAAAATAATAGTAACGCTTCATCCCGACAACAGCTGTTCCGTTCAGGACGACGGACGAGGAATACCTGCGGGAATCAACGCAAAGACGGGAACACCGACTCTTGAGGTCGTTTTCACCGTTCTTCACGCAGGCGGTAAGTTCGGCGGCGGCGGATACAAGATATCGGGAGGTCTTCACGGTGTCGGTGCGTCCGTTGTAAACGCTCTGTCCGAATGGGTAGAGGTAGAAAACTGCCACGGCGGAAGAAGATACACCGAAAAATTTGAAAAAGGCGTAGTAAAAGAGCCTTTCAAGGAAGAGGGCGACTGCGGTGAAAAGCACGGTCTTTACGTAAGATTCAAGCCCGATCCTACGATATTTGAAGAAACCGTATTCGATTACGAATCCGTTCTTGACAGAATGAGAGAGCAGGCGTTTCTTAACGCAGGCGTTTGCATTGAGCTTGTAGACGTAAGAGGGGACGAGCCCGTATCGGAAACCCTTTACTACGAAGGCGGTATAAGAAGCTTTGTCGAATACTTAAATCAGAAAAAAGCGTGTACCCCTGTACACAACGACGTAATATATATAAACGGACAGTCGGGCGATATGACCGCCGAGGTCGCTATCCAGTATAACGACACGCTCAGCGAAACGATAGTCACCTTTGCAAACAATATGTCGACTATCGAGGGCGGTACGCACGAAACGGGCTTTAAAACAGCCTTAACGAAGGTAATGAACGATTACGGCCGTAAGGTGAAGCTCCTTAAAGACGGGGATAAAAATCTTATGGGTGAGGATGTAAGAGAAGGTATCTGCGTCGTCATTTCCGTAAAGCTTCCCGATGCACAGTTTGAAAGCCAGACGAAGGCAAAGCTCGGCAACAGCGAGGTAAGAACGTTCGTCGATTCGATAGTATCGAAAAAACTTGAAGAATATCTTGAAGAAAATCCGTCAGTCGGTAAGGCGATAATGGAAAAATCCATAATTGCCGCAAGAGCAAGA
This sequence comes from Eubacteriales bacterium, assembly GCA_045657205.1. Lineage (GTDB taxonomy): Bacteria > Bacillota > Clostridia > Oscillospirales > CAG-272 > RGIG7213. The sequence goes on along the minus strand of JAZOSS010000011.1, from coordinate 19,076 downwards.
GAAGAAGCACGCCGTGCAAGAGAAGCCGTAAGAAACAGAAAAGGCGCACTTGAAGGCTTCCAGCTTCCCGGAAAGCTTGCCGACTGCCACGAAAGAAGTGCCGAGCTTACAGAGCTTTTCTTAGTCGAGGGAGATTCCGCGGGCGGTTCTGCAAAGGACGGCCGCGACAGCCGTTACCAGGCGATCCTTCCTTTGAGAGGTAAAGTATTGAACGTTGAAAAAAGCCGTGTCGATAAGGTTTATTCAAACCCCTCCGTTCTGCCTATAATACAGGCTATCGGATGCGGTATCGGCTCGGATTTCGATATAAACAAGCTCAGATACGGTAAGATAATAATTATGGCGGACGCCGACGTTGACGGTTCGCACATAAGAATTTTGCTTTTAACGCTTTTCTTCCGTCATATGAGAAAGCTCATAGAAGACGGTCACGTATATTCCGCAATGCCTCCGCTTTACAGAATAACGAAGGGCAAAACGGAAAGATTTGCGTATAACGACGAGGAAAAAGAAGCGATCGTTGCCGAACTCGGCGGAAACTTCCGTGTCGAACGCTTCAAAGGTCTCGGTGAAATGGATAAAGAAGAGCTTTGGGAAACGACGATGGACCCCAAAACGAGAACGATCCTCCGCGTTACGATAGATGACGCCATAAAGTGCGATGAAATATTCTCAACTCTTATGGGCGACAAGGTCGAGCCGCGACGTGATTTCATAGAAAAGAACGCCAAATACGTAACGAACCTCGACGTATAATATGAGTGATAACAGATACGGATTTTGCATAAACACCCTTTCAATGAATCCGTCCTTTACGGTAGTTTACGACAAGGATCTTCAGCTTAAGCCGGGAGTAAAAAACATCTGCGACGGCTACGGGATAAATAATCCGACAGGCGGTGTCTGCATATCGTACCATTTGAAAAAAATGGGGATAGATACGGATGCCTTCGGGTTTGAAGGGGGGCTGTTCGGCAAGCTTCTTATTGAATTTTTGAAAGAAAACGAAATAGGTGCAAAATTCGTACATACGAAGCGTGAAACGGTTTTAAGCACGGTAACACGTGAGATAAAAGGGTATATAACGACACAGCTCGATTACGTATCGGGCAAAAAAATAACGATGAACGAGTATTTTACGCTCACGAAAATGATGCGTGAGTGCAAAAAGCCTCCCGAATATTTCGTTTTATCGGGAACGTATCCCGACAGCCTCGTTTTTGCAATATATCCCGATCTTATCGAAATGCTCCATAAACAAAACATAAAAGTAGTAACGGACTTTTCGGGTGCCGACGTACGGCTTGCCGTAAGACAGAACCCTGAAATAATAGTCGTCGGCAAGGACGAGCTTTACGACTTGCTGTTTTACGAAATAGACACGTTGCCGTCTGCAATGGCGGCACTGAAAAAGCTCACATCAGAAACGGGACAGACGTTTCTTTGCACCCTCGGACACAGAGGGGCTGTATATTCGTCAAAGGATATGATGTGCGCCTGTACCTTAAAAAGAAACAAAACCGAAAATCCGTACGCAAGAAGCGCATTTATAGCATCATTTTTAAAGGGATACGAGTTTTCCTGCGGTGATGCGGAATACGCACTGAAATACGCCGTTTCTTATTCATCGGCAATAAAGAAAAACGGTGATGCTCCCGAATTTGATAAAATACATAAAAATTTCAACAACTTGAATTACACAAGATATTTTTGATCCAATATAAAAAACGGAGAAATCAATGGAAAAATACACAAGTCAGGATATTGAATTTAAAGACCAAAAAATCGTGGATATAAATATCGAAAAGGAAGTGAAAAAGTCCTTCCTTGAATATTCTATGTCCGTCATAGTTTCCCGTGCTTTGCCCGACGTGCGTGACGGTCTTAAACCCGTTCACAGACGTATTCTGTACGCTATGTACGAGGATAACCTCGTTCACAGCAATCCGCACAGAAAATCGGCAACGACAGTCGGTAACGTGCTTGGTCGATACCATCCGCACGGCGATACAGCCGTTTACGACTCTATGGTACGTCTGGCACAGCCCTTTTCGCTCCGCTATCCGCTCGTTGACGGTAAAGGTAACTTCGGTAACGTAGACGGTGACGGCGCGGCTGCTTACCGTTATACCGAGGCGAGAATGTCACGTCTTGCCGACTATATGCTTGCCGATATCGAAAAGAACGTCATCGACTACGATCCCAACTTCGATAATACGAGAAAAGAACCCCGCGTTCTGCCTTCGAGATTTCCGAACCTTCTCGTAAACGGTTCCGTCGGTATCGCCGTCGGTATGGCAACGAACGTCCCCCCGCACAACCTGCGTGAGGTCATCGACGGTACGGTCTATCTTATGGAAAATCCCGAAGCCGACGTGCGTGAGCTTATGACGTTCATAAAAGGCCCCGATTTTCCGACGTACGCCACCATCCACGGCACGCAGGGCATATACGACGCTTACGCTACGGGACGCGGAAGAATAAACGTCCGTGCAAGAGCCGAGGTGTTTGAAGACAAGCACCGTATCGAAGTATACGAAATACCGTACATGGTCAATAAATCCATGCTCGTTATGAGTATGGCAGAGCTTGTAAAAGCTAAAAAAATAGAAGGAATAACCGCACTGCGTGACGAAAGCGGACGCCACGGTATGAAGATCGTCATCGAATACCGCCGTGACGCAAACGGCCAGGTCATCTTAAATCAGCTGTATAAATATACACAGCTCCAGGATACGTGTGCCGTCAATATGCTCGCACTCGTCGGCGGTGAGCCTAAGTGCCTTTCACTTAAAGAAATACTTACACACTATATAAGACACCAGGAGGAGGTCGTACGCCGCCGCGTTGAATTTGATCTCGACAAGGCGAAAAAGCGTGCCCACATCCTCGAAGGACTCCATATTGCTATCGACAATATCGACGAAGTGATAAAGATAATCCGTTCGTCGAAGTCGATACCCGATGCGAAGGTACAGCTTTGTGAATCGTTCGACCTTGACGACGTTCAGGCGCAGGCGATCGTCGAAATGCAGCTCGGTAAGCTGTCAAATCTTGAAACGTTCAAGATAGAAGAAGAGCTTGAAAAGCTCCGTGTGCTTATAATCGAATTGCAGAGCGTTCTTGAAAACGAGTACAAGCTCCACGAAATAATCAAAGAGGAGCTTATACAGATAAGAGATAAATTCGGTGACGAAAGAAGAACGAGAATAGAAGAATCCGATGAGGAAATAATAGACGAAGACCTCATTGAACGTGAAAACTGCGTCGTAACTCTCACCTACGGCGGATACATCAAGATGCAGCCCGCCTCCGACTATTCCGTACAGAATAAGGGCGGTAAGGGTCTTAAGAGTATGACGACGAAGGAAGACGACTTCGTTATAAACGTCGTTGCCGCACACAGCCATTCGTATATGATGATGTTTACGAACACGGGCCGTGTGTTTATGAAGAAGGTCTACTCACTTCCCAAGGGAAGCAGAACGTCGAAGGGCTCCAATATCGTAAACGTAATAGACCTTGCGGAAAACGAAAAGATAACGGCACTCGTCCCCGTTGACGACTTTACAAAGGGCGGATATCTTTTGATGGTGACGAAAAACGGTACGGTCAAAAAGACGAAGCTTTCCGAGTTTGAACAGCGCAGACGAGGCGGAAAGATCGCTATTTTGCTTGAAGACGATAACGAGCTTCTGTTCGTACGTCTTACCGACGGCAACTGCGACGTCGTTGTATGTACGCACGAAGGACAGGCGGTATGCTTTAACGAAAAGAACGTGCGTGAGATGGGCAGAGCATCCAAGGGCGTACGCGGCATAAAGCTTGCCGAGGGCGATTTCGTAACGGGCGCGGCTGTTTGCGAAGAAGGCAAAAAGCTCCTTTCCATCACGGAAAACGGCTACGGTAAGAGAACGGAATTTGAAAATTATTCCGTACACGGACGAGGCGGTAAGGGTGTCGTCTGCCATAAGATAACGGAAGAATCGGGCAAGCTTGCAGGTATTGCATCCGTTTCCGATGATGAAGATATCATCATTGTAACGACAAAGGGCGTGCTTATAAGATTCCGCGCAAGCGATGTAAGAGTTTGCGGAAGAAGTGCTGTCGGAGTTATCGTCGTAAGATTCAAAGAAGAAGGCGATATGGTCGTAAACTTCACGCATACGGATCCCGAAGACGATACAGAACCGGAAACAGAAGAAAACTCAACATCAGATAATTAAAATATACACCCAAGCCTAAAGGCTCTCCCTTTGGGAGAGCTCCCACGAAGTGGGTGAGAGGGCATTGAGAATTGATGAATAATGAATGATCGCCTTAGCCTTCTCCAGTGGGAGAAGGTGTCAGCGCAGCTGACGGATGAGGTGTCTATGGTATCTATAAAGTTAGCTGAACTTTACCACTGTAAACTGTCGTAAAAGTAAGTCTATTGAGCCTTCTCCAGTGGGAGAATGGGGGATGTAGTTGCAAGCAACTACGTGAATGAGGTGTCAGTGGTATCTATAAATTTAGCTGAACTTCATCATTATGCACTGCCCTCTCCGTCAGCTGCGCTGCCACCTCTCCCAAAGTGAGAGGCTTTATCCTCGTTCTTTTGTGCATCCAAAGGCTCTCCTTTTGGGAGAGCTCCCACGAAGTGGGTGAGAGGGCATTGAAAATTGATGAATAATGAATAATTGGACAAGACTTTTCTCTAAGAGGGAGAGAAGTTGACGAATGAAATTCAATTTGTAAACAAATTGAATTAAATGCGGCAGAGCCGCTTGAAATGTTTGCTTACGCAAACTTGAAATTATATTCGTAAACGAATATAATTAAAAAGCAGAATACGGACGAAATTATGGTTCAAACAGGAAAGAATATAATAATAACGGTGCTGTGCGTCATACTTATGTGTACGGCTGTGCTTTCCGCCGTGCTTTATGCGGAAGGATATTACGATATATCGTTTATTGACAGGGACGTCCCCGACGACGGCGAAAAAACGCCGCCCGAAACAGAAGGCAGCATCCCAAACGAAAGCGATACCTCGGTACCTGAAGACGATGTCACGGAGGATAAAATAAATATACCCGATGCTGACGGATATCTTGCCGAAGGTTACGGTGTAAGCGGTGAAACGTACGATAAAAACGTGCATATTATTGCAAAATTACCCCTTGATCTACCGCATAATTATACAAGCGGAACTATAATAAAACCCTATACTTCCGTAACTTTGGGACGTGACGGAGTACAAAGGGACTATCTTCATTTGAAGACGGAGCAGGATATGTATTCCGCCGAGCTTTATATGGGATATATCATAGTGACGGAAAACGGTGTATCGTCAGTCTACGATACGGCACTTGAAAAGATACTTGAAGTGCCGAAAACCTCACTCGGAGAGCTTATATATGCGACGGATAAAAACGGTGCGCCCGTTTTTGAAAAAGACGGTGAGTTTTTCAAAATAGAAAATGAAACGCTCGTCAAAACGGAAAAGTACGACACGGGACTTTATTTCAACCGTGTGGAAAACCCCCGTGATATATACGCCGTAAACGGTGCCGGCGGTGCCGTTTACAAAAATTCCGGCGGTGAAACGCTCTTTTCTGCTGAAGGTGAGTACGGCTACGGATTTTCCGAAGGCTTCGGTATGACCTGCGACGGAGATGATGCGTATTTCTACAGCAAAGACGGAACGAAAAAAATAAAAGGCTTCTTAAAGGTCGGTAAAAGGGATATATACTCAAAGGGTGCTGTCTATTTTGACAGCGGTTACGTTATGGTGAGAAATATCGTTATTGACTATAGAAACAAGGTGGCTGAGGACTACGAAACCTTGATAAATACGTCGGGTAAAGAATATAAGCTTCCGTTTAATACGAAGCTTATTTCGTATTCAAATCAACGTATGCTTCTTGAAAGAGATGGAAAATACGGCTTCTACGCACTGAAAAACGACTGGATAACGGATATCGAATACACCTACGCAACACCGTTTTGCGAAGGTCTTGCGGTCGTCGGTGACAAAAACGGTAAAAAAGGCGTGATCGACGTACACGGCAATACGGTCGTCGGGTTTGAATATACGCACATAACGGAATGTGCAGGCGGCATTTTTTTGGCTTACAGCGAAGCTGACGGCTGGTGTGCGTTTGCAAAGCTTTCATAAAATAAAATCGGAGATCTTGTTTTAAGACCTCCGATTTTTTATTTGCTCTTTATTTTTTTTGATACGAGGATCGCACCTGCGGTCAGCAGTATGACAGAAAAAGCAGCCGTTATCATAACTGTAATGGATGTGCCGGTATCGGCATCTGATGGATCTTGCGTGTTCGCAGAATGTGACGTCGAAACAGTTACGTTGTGTGATATATCAATTGTCGTTTCAAAAATTCCGTGTGTTTCGTCTGTATCATCTTTTGGAAACGTCTGCTCCGTTGACGTCGTTTCCTTTTCGACAGTTTCCAAAGGAGGGGCTGTGGTTACTTGCGAAAAACCACTTGCTTTAACCGTGTGTACTACGTCTTCACACGTGGTATCCGTCTTTGAGTCTGAGAAAAGCCCTTCGGTGAGGATAACCGACACAGTTTTGTTTTTATCGACCGACAGTATTTCAAATTCAATATCAAACATCGAAATACTTTCTTTTATTTCCGCCGAGGAATAAAACATAAATCTCAAAAAGCCTTCCCCTGCGTTAAGATCGTAACCGATATTTTCACCGAAAAGAGGTGTCACGGACAGTATTTTAAGTTCTTCGGGTGAAAATTTTACCGTACCTTCTCCGCCGAAAACGGTCTTTTCAACCGTTTCCGTATCCCCCGACGTTTCATTTGAAGTGTCGCTTGAGGTTTCGTTTTGTATTTCGCCTGACGTTTCAGCTTCGGTGTATACATCAGACGTTACGGAATCCGTGCCGTGACTTTCGTAAACCGTATCAGAAGTTTCGGCAAGGGTTGAGTCCTCCGTGCTTTCCGAAGGCTCTGCTTCCGTGTCCGTATCCGTTATTATCGGCATCATATGCGCTTCAAAATGAACGCTGAATACGTTATTATCCGTTTCAATATCGCCGTATGATGAGTAAACTGCACCGTGTACAGCCGTATTTAAGGCAAACGCCGTGATAAGTGTAAGAATAACACAAATTTTTTTCATATTATTTTCCGAAAATTACTGTGATATTGTATTTCCAAGTACCGAAAGTATAAGAAAATCCGTCACCGTAACGGCTCCGTCGAGGTTTATGTCACAAAAACGCTCAACTCCTTCCGCGGTATCCCGTCTCATAATTACCGAGGCGACCGCATCAAGGTCGTTTTTGTCCATAATTCCGTTCCCGTCAACATCACCCGTTACGAAAAACGCAGCGGAATCAATTATTTTTCCGTTTGCTTCAAGTGATATTACGCATCCGGAGCCTATAAGTTCATCATCGGAAAGCACTCTGCCGTCCTTTGACGTGAAAACGAGAAAGGCAGAATTTTCTCCGTACGCTTCTCTTACGCTTAAAACGGGTGTTCCGACGGGTAATGTATTTATCATACCGTTTTCAATGCTGAAAATATCAGTCGGAAGCTCTGTCGGCACTCCTTCAAAAATATAGTCGTAAACCGCACTTTTGCAAATTTCCTCATATCTTTTGTCGGGTGTGCGTGACGGCGTTATCTTCTCACTTGAAACGAGCAGAAAATCTCTCGTTATTTCAACGTGTGCACCGTTTTCGTCAATGGGACCGTTGTGAAGTATGTCGAGATGGTAAGGTCTTTCGTTTATATAAACGATATTCCACATATGACCGTCACCGCTCGTTTTACCCGTTATTATGGTGTTTTTACAGCCGAATTCATCTAAAAACAGAGAGGTAAGCCCCGAATATTCCTCGCACACGCCCTTTTTATCTTTTATAAAGGCGTAAATACTTGAACGGTTTATTTTTGAAACGTCGTAGGAGAACTGACCGTTTAACAAAAATTCGTTGAGCTTTATTATTTTTTCTCCGATATCAAGCCCTTCCCACACAGCTGCGGCAGGCTTTACGAACTCGTTTATGACGGTTGCTCTTTCTTCGTTGCTTTCGCCTGCGGCGATGAGAAATTTAACGGTAAAGCTTTTGTAAGTACCCGTGGCTTTATCGGGTATTCCCGAAATATTTATGCTGTACGAGCGTGCGATACATTTCATATACTTTTCCGAAAGGCTTCCCTTTACCTTTTCAAATATGCTGTCAGCCAAAGCCTTCGCTTCATCGGCTTTGTAATTGCCTATATCGGTTATCGAAAACGTACGCATATATACGTGGCATACGGTTTTTATACCGCCGACCGACACGGCACCCTCGGTGTAATTGTTCTTCGTAAGGTCGAGTATTTCATCAGTCGATGAGGTCTTGTAAAAGTCCAAAAGCTGCTCAACTGTGACGTTCATCGTGTACACGGGTTCTTCGTTTATAAGCTTTTTGTAAGCAGGTGAATCGGAGGCGTAAACGGGGTATGAAAGAACACAGAAAACAAGTGAAACAACGAAACACAAAACACGTATTCTTTTCATAAATACCCCCGCTTTTTTATATTATATACATAAAAAAGTATATCATATACAAGTATGCATGTCAACATTTTAAATTAAAGTTTTAATAAAAATTATAATATTATTTGTTACGGATGTATGCACGGTGAAAAATAAAAATCGTTAGACATAAAAAGAGATAAAAACCTTTTTTTACAGAGTAGTTCCGTCTTTCCTTTGTCATAATGCGGTTTTACGAAAAAATCTTATAAAATCCCCCCTGTCCCTTTCGACAGTTTAAACGAGCTTGAGGTAGTATTATAGAAATACGGGTACGATACTTCCCGAATTTGCTATATATTGAAAGGAAATAAAAAATGAATGACGAAAAAAATGTAAAAAAAGGCTTCGGGACAGTTTTAAGAGGAAAAGAAAAAAGCACGTCAAAGGAGCTTGCCGAAGCTCTTATATATAGTATATGCTCGTATCTGTTCGGGTGTGGGGAGGCTGTTTTCGGTACGTATCCGTTCGGTATGGCGTTTATGTGTGCGGTAAGACGTCACGTACCGTTTTCCATAGCGGGTGTGATGCTTTCGTTTCTTGTAAACGGCGGAAGCATCGGGATATCTTTTTGCGGTCTTTGTGCAAGTACCGTTTTCAGATACAGTGTGGAGTACGTTATAAACGGACGTGACAAATTCGACCTTTTCGTTATAAAAGATACTCCGTTTTGCCGTGTGTGTGCCGCAGGTGTCGGTATGCTGACGGTGACTGTTTTGAACCTTGTAAACGACGATCTTACGTATTACGGACTCTTTGCCGTGTTTGCCGGTGTCTTTCTGGGGATGTTTATGACGTACGTTTACTGCCTTGCTCTTGACGGTGAAAACAAATATACACAGAGGTATGAGGCGGGAATAGGCGCCGTCTTTTTCTCCTGCGTCGTCGCTTTGAAGTCCTTTGACATACTCACAACGTCCCTCGGCGGTATTTGTGCGTTTTTGTTTCCCGTCTATACGTCGAGAAAAGCAGGGGCGCTGCGCGGTACGGTTATAGGTGCTTTGTGCGGTGCGGCGCTTGATATTTCACTGTGTCCGTCATTTGCCGCACTCGGCTTCGTTTGCGGAGTTTTGCCAAGCGATGCCGTCACGCTTTCCGTCGTTTCGGGTGTTTTCGCATTTGGTTTTTTCGGGATGTACTCATCAAATCTTGAAACGGTTGTAAAATATCTGCCCGAGGCAATTATCGCATCGGGTATATACGTACCGCTTGAAAAACTGCACGTTTTGCCGCGTCTTTGTATTTTCAAAGACGACGCGGCGTACAAAAACGCCGTGCCGCCTGACAGAATAGCGGATAAATACACTATCGAAGCGTATGAAAACGACCTTTCCTCACTCTCACGCTCCCTTGACGGAATATCCGGTATAATGCACGCGCTGTCCGATGTTGAAAAACGTCCTGCCGTGCACGAAATATGCTCGCTTTGTGAAAAGGAATTTTCATCCTTCTGCAAAAAATGTTCAATGAAAAAGCTGTGTTTTCCAAACGGTATCAAGGGTTCACCGTACATACGCAGATGTGCTGAAAGTATATATGAAAAGGGAGTGTTCAGCACGTCGGATATTCCCGAAAAAATAAAAACAGGCTGTTATTTTGCCGAAAAGCTCACGGCAAACGTAAATATGAAGCTTGCCGAATATAACAGCGAAAAGGTGAAAAACAACAAAACGGAAATAATGGCGGAGGATATTACAAGATTTTCTCGTTTTATCGAAAACGTGACGAACGAAAGGAGAACGCGTGACAAGCTCAACGATCCACTCACATCAAGACTTAAAAAAATAGGCGGATATAAACAGCTTTTCGGTGATAACGTGGCGGTGTACGGACAAGAAAGGCTGACGGTAATAGCCTGCGGTGCGGATTCTTTAAAAATACGCTCGCACAGTGATGAAATACAGAGGAATTTCGGAAAAATTCTCGGTATAACGCTTGATAAATGCACGTTTTCCGAATGTGACACCTTCACAGCCGCCGTGTTTAAGATGAAAGAAAAGTACGCTTGCACGTTTTCATCCTTGCAAATGCCGAAGGACGGTGAGATAATAAACGGTGACAGCGTGCTTTCATTCAGTGCGGACGGTAAGTTTTATATGTGTATTTGTGACGGAATGGGAAGCGGACAAGCCGCCGCGCTTGCATCAAAGCCTGCGGGGGTATTTCTGAAAAATATGCTTTCCTGCTGTTCGGATACGGAGGGGGTGCTTAAAATGCTGAACCATTTTATAAAAAATCAAAGAGGGGAATGCTTTACAACGGTCGATATTCTGTGCGTTGATCTTTTAAGCGGTAAAGGCTCGTTCGTAAAAAGCGGGGCGGCACCGTCGTACGTCATACGCGACGGAAGAATATTCAGAATGGCGTCGCACACGCCGCCTGTCGGTATTATGGAAAAGCTTTGCTCCGAAAGGATAGATTTTACCTTCAAAAATGACGATATCGCCGTCATGGTAAGTGACGGTGTTGCAGACGAATCCGACGAGCTCGTCTGGCTTTATAACCTTTTGACGTACGAAAGCGATTGTACACCCGAGCAGCTTTGTGAAAAAATAATGGAAAGAGCCTGCACGGAACATTTGGGCGAGGACGATATGACCGTCAGCGCCGTGCGCATATCCCTCGCGGGATAAATATTTGACTTATAAACCTTTATGAGAAGGCTCATGTGAGAGGTTAATTGAAAAAAAGGGATACAAAAGGACCGACTCGTCGAGCCGATCCTTTTTGTGTTATATTCTGAACATAAGTTCTTCTGCGACCTCGTTATACGCTTCGCTTGATTTTGAGCGTTTGTCGTAATACTGTATCGGTTCGCCGTAGCTCGGTGCTTCCGAGAGTCTTACGCTTCTCGGTATCATCGTTTTGAAAAGCTTATCCGAATAGTATTTTTTAAGCTCGTGCAAAACCTCTGCCGACAGATTGAGTCTGCCGTTGTACATCGTTATAAGTATACCTGCAAGATCAAGGTAGGGATTAAAGCGTTTTTTGACCTCTCTTATCGTTATCATAAGCTGTGTGAGTCCTTCAAGAGAGAAATATTCGCACAGCATCGGCACGACGACGCCGTTTGATGCCACGAGAGCGTTAAGCGTCAGAAGTCCGAGCGACGGCGGACAATCGACTATTATGTAGTCGTACTCGTCTTTCACCTTTTCCATAGCGCTTTTAAATCTTCCCTCGCGGTTTGAGGTGTCTACAAGCTCAAATTCAGCCCCTGCCAGCGTTATATTTGACGGCAGTATATCGAGGTTTTCAAATTTCGTTTTTACTATCGCGCTTTTCGTATCGCTCCTTGAAATAAGTATATCGTACGATGACGTTTTTATTTGTTTTTTGTTGATTCCGACACCGCTCGTCGTATTTCCCTGCGGATCGAGATCGACTATCAGCGTTTTTTTACCGAGCAATCCGAGTGCCGCGGCTATATTTATTGCCGATGTCGATTTACCGACACCGCCTTTTTGATTTGCAAAAGCAATTATTTTCCCCATGTCGTTTTACCTGCTTTTATTATCTTTTTCGGGCATTTTTCAGCACATTTACCGCATCCGGTGCATTTGCCGTAATCTATTTTCGCCACGTTGTCGGTTACCGTTATTGCTCCCGACTCGCACGCCTTTTCGCAAAGCTTACAGCCGATACAGCCTGCCTGACAGTACGTTTTTACCAAAGCGCCTTTATCGACTGACGAACAGCCTACCCAATATTCCGAATCAAACGGAACGAGCTTTATTATATGTTTCGGACAGAACGATGCACAAACACCGCATCCCGTACACTTTTCGTAATCAACGACCGCGACGTTGTCAACGACCTTTATCGCCCCGAACTTACAGTGCTTGACGCACGAGCCGAGTCCGACACAGCCGTTGGGACACACACGGTCCCCGCATCCGAGACGGACGACCGCATTACAGTCAGCCTCGCCTTCGTAAATATACTTTTTTACTGACTTTCCCGTCGTTCCCGAGCACATTACCTGCGCTCTCATTCTTACGGGCGCTTCAGCTTCAACGCCCATTATCTCGGCTATTTTTCTTGCCGCTTCTTCTCCTCCGACGGGGCAGGCGTTTGCCTTTGCTTCACCCTTTACTATTTTGTCGGCAAGGTCGCCGCAGCCCGAAAATCCGCATCCGCCGCAGTTTGCCCCGGGCAGACACTCTTTTATTTTTTCAACTCTTTCGTCTTCCTTGACGAAGAACACCCTGGAGGCTATAGCAAGCAGTGCGCCGAACACAGCACCGAGTAATGCAAAACACAGTACAGCGTATAAAATATCCATATATCCTCCTTATGTGAAGCTTATTCCCGAAAATCCCGAAAATACCATTGCTATAAGTCCTGCCGTGATAAGTGCTATCGGCATACCCTGAAACGATTTCGGAACGTCGCTGTATTTAAGCTTTTCACGTACTCCCGCGAATATAAGCACCGCCACCATAAATCCGACTGCGGCGGAAAAGCCGAACACGACGGACTGGATAAACGTATATCCGTTTGAAATATTCAGAAGTGCCGCACCGAGCACCGCACAGTTAGTCGTTATAAGCGGCAGAAATATTCCGAGGGACGAATACAAAGCGGGAACGTATTTTTTCAAAAACATCTCAATAAACTGAACGAGCGATGCGATAATAAGAATAAACGCTATCGTTTGCAGATATTCAATGTCAAGCGGTACGAGGATGAAGTGGTACACCACCCAGGTAACGGCAGAGGAAAGCGTCATAACGAATATGACGGCAAAGCTCATTCCCACGGCTTTATCCGCTTTATCGGATACGCCGAGAAAGGGGCATATACCCATAAACTTTATAAATATAAAGTTTTCGGTAAGAATGGCGGCAAGCATTATCATAAGTATTTCAGCCATTGATAACTACCTCCCCGTCATTTTTCAGTGCTTTTTCTTTCTTTTTCTTATCGGCTGTATTTCTTATTTTCTGTACAGCCGCCATAACTGCTCCGAGAGTCAGAAACGCACCCGGCGCCATTATAAATATCGTTGCGTGGAGTTCTTCGGGAAGTATCACGAAGCCGAATATCGAGCCTGCACCGAGTAATTCTCTTATACATCCTACGATGAAAAGTGCGCCCGTAAAGCCGATACCCGTTGCAACACCGTCAATAAACGAATCAAACACGGTGTTTTTTGATGCGTAAGCTTCCGCCCTTGCAAGAATGATGCAGTTTACGACGATAAGCGGTATGAATATACCGAGTGAGTCGTAAAGCTCGACGAGGTACGCTTTCATTAAAAGCTCGATTGCCGTAACCGCTCCCGATATTATGACGATGTACGAGGCAATACGCACCTGGCTCGGTATTATTTTTCTCAAAAGAGAGATTATGACGTTTGAAAGTATCAGAACAGCCGTTGCCGCAAGTCCCATACCGAGAGCGTTTTTCGCACTCGTCGTCGTGGCAAGCGTCGGACACATACCAAGCACCTGAACAAACGTCGGGTTGTTCAGAATAGCGGCTTCCTTGAACTGCTTTGCTATTTTGTTAAGTTTCGTATTCATTCAGCCGCACCTCCTTCGTTTATTATGCTCTTTACGGCTTCAAGGCAGGCGTCAATTCCCGACTGAACGCCGTTACTTGATATGGTAGCACCGGAAATAACGTCGGCTTTTTCACCGAGGGAAATACCCGAAAATCCGTCCGTGTATTCTTTTTTCGTGACGTTCTGACCGAGTCCCGGTGTTTCTCCCGAAGCACTTACGATAACTACCGATATGACCTTACCGCCGTTATCTATTCCGACCATCATATTGATACCGTCGGCACCGTAGCCCTTTGCCGTAACGTCAGCGGCGTACGATACGGAATCGTTCGTTTTTACTTCGTATATTGCGTTTATCTTTTCGTCAAACGTACCGTCTATCACCTTTTTTTCGGTGTATCCGGGGAATATCTCGCTTATTGCTTTCTCCGTTTTAAGCTCGTCGTTTTTCGCTATTTTTTCTTTCGTAAGAGAATAAACGCCCGACACGAGCAGGGAAATTGCTGTGCATATGCAAGTCAGCACGAGCACCGTTTTTATACTTGAAGGCTTTTTTATATCGCTCATTTCGTGCCTCCTTTTGCGTTTTTCTTTTCTCTTATCTTGCCGAATGGTCTCGGACGCGTGTATTTGTCAATATACCACACAAGGAGGTTCATTATGAGAATAGCGAACGAAACACCCTCGTTAAATCCTGCAAAAAATCTTATAAACACGGTTATCGCACCGCATCCTACACCGAAAATTATACGTCCGACGGGGCTTACCGGCGACGTTGCGTAGTCTGTTGCCATATAAACAGCACCCAAAAACAGACCGCCCGAGAATATCGAATACAGCATAAACGATACCGCATCGACGGAATCGGGTGAAAACAGATACGTAAGGACTGCAACGGTACCGATAAACGCTGCGGGAATGTGCCACGTTATGACCTTGCGGGCTAAAAGCAGAACGCCGCCGCAAAGGAGCAAAAGGCACGATATCTCACCGATACAGCCGCCCTTCTGACCGATAAACGCCTGAATTATATCGACGCCGACCGTGCTGAGATCCTCTTGCTTGAGTGCTGAAAGAGGCGTTGCGGAAGCGACGACGTCATCACTTCCTCCAAAAATGGGAAGCCAGACGGGGGCAGTATACGTTGACATCGGCTTTGACCAGGCGATGAACAAAAATACTCTTGCGGCAAGTGCGGGGTTCAAAAAGTTTTTGCCGATACCGCCGAAAAGCTGTTTTACAACAACGATGGCAAACACACCGCCTGCGATAACGAGGTAGTAGGGTATCATCGGAGGCAGGTTGAATGCAAGTATCACGCCTGTGACGGCGGCTGACATATCAGATATGGTTATCGGCTTTTTCATCAGCTTTTCATAAAGAAATTCCGATAAAACGCACGTCATAACGCTTAAAAGCACAGTTATAAGCGAACGGAAGCCGTATATATATATTCCCCAGACCAAAGCGGGAAGAAGTGCTATTATCACTGTCAGCATTATTGATTGAGTCGTTGACGACGACCGAACGTGGGGTGATGCTGACACAGTCAGATATTCGGGGGGCGATATCTTCTGCTTTTTTTCCGTATCATTCTGAAAAACCATTATGCTCTCCCTTCTTATTTCATCGCTCTTACGCGGACCTTTGCACTGCGTATCAGCTGAACTATCGGAACACCGCCGGGGCATCCGTACGTACAGCTTCCGCATTCGACACAGCTCATTACGTCGTAATTTTTACATTCTTCAAAATCATCGTATCTTGTGAACATCGCAAGATAATTGGGGTAAAGATGCATAGGACATACCGAAACGCACTTTCCGCAGTGTATGCAAACGCCGTCGGATGAATAGGGAGCGGCATCGTCCGCCGACAAAACGAGTACAGCCGACGTACCTTTCGTAACGCTTCCGTTTATATCCCACTGTGCCGCGCCCATCATAGGGCCGCCGTTTATTATCTTTTTGGGGACTTTTTTAAGTCCGCCGCAGAAGTCGATAAGATCGGAATACGATGCGCCTATCGGAGCTATGACGTTTTTCGGTCTTGCAATGCAGTCACCGTCAACCGTTACTATTCTTTCGATAAGCGGCATACCTTCGGTGAGAGCACGGTAAACGCTGTAACACGTTTCCGCGTTGAAAACGATACATCCGACGTCGGACGGAAGCTTTCCTGTCGGTATTTCGACCTGCTTCAAGGCGTATATGAGCTGACGCTCATCACCCTGCGGATACTTCGTTTTCATTATTTTTACATTGAACATAGAGGGGTCTTTGCCTTTTATCTCTTCTTCAATAGCGCAGACGGCGTCCATTTTGTTGTCTTCAATGGCGATATCACAGCTGCGAAGCCCGAGAGCCTTCATAAGTATGACGGCACCGCCTATTATTCCTTTGGGATTTTCAAGCATAAGACGGTGGTTTGCACAGATGTACGGCTCACATTCACAGCAGTTTATTATCATCGTGTGGACCTTGCCGACAGCCGAGCTTATTTTTGCGTACGTCGGAAACGTAGCACCGCCCATACCCGATATACCCGCTTTTCTGACGGCTTCAACTATTTCCTCCGTCGTAAGCTCTTTTATCGTCTTCGTTATCGGTACGATATCGGGGCAAAGAGTTTCCTTGAAATCGTTTTCTATAACTATATTTTCAATTACCCTGTCATCGGGGGTTCTTTTCGATACGATCTGCTTTACGATTCCCGATACGCTTGAGTGAACGGGAACACCCAAAGCACCGTCAACGTCGCCTATTATCTGACCCTTCGTTACCGTGTCCCCCGGCTTTACGAGCGCACGGCACGGCGCGCCGATGTGCTGTGACAGCGGTATGCTTACAGTCTGCACAGGGTTCATACGCGATATTTTAAGATGCCTTGTGTTTTTATTTTCTTTCGGATGTATACCTCCGATAAAGGTAAAAGCCATAAATTTACCGAGCCTTTCATATAATATACCAATTCTAATTGTACCATCTAATATATAAAATTACAAGACGATTTATTTAAATGTTAAAAAAAATTAATATTGATACGTAATAATGCGGTATTTTTTGAAGTATCATAAAGCAGGTAAGATAAATTTATATTGACAAATTGAAGGCTAAATGGTATAATAGCCGTGCAAGAAGAATAAAACCATTTATGAAAGGATAATATAAATATGTCAGAAGAACTTTTTGAAAACCAGGATATATTCACACTTACCGACGAGGACGGTGTTGAAACGGATTTTGAAGTCGTAGGAAGCTGTGAGTACGAAGGCGGTATCTATTTTGCAGTTATTCCGCTCGACGGAGAAGAAGACGAAGAAAAAATAGAGTACACGATACTTAAATCCGCAAAGGATGAAGACGGCGAGGATATTTTCGTAACGGTCGATGACGATGACGAATTTGACGCTGTGGCAGATATCTTCGAGGATGAACTTTTCTCCGAAGCTGACTACGGAGCAGACGAATAATATTCCTGATTCGCTGTGTGATCCCTTGTTTTATCACTAAAACTTTATAAAATATATTTCCGCAGGAAATATGCGCCCTGTGCCTAGGCAGCACGCGGATGCAAAAAACGATATTAAATATAAGCTTTTAATCGAAACAAGGCAGTACGAAAACACTTTTTTAATTTAAATTTCAAGGCGTGAATGTGTATTATTATTTAAAGCTGAACAAGGCTTCACGCCAGCCTTTTGTCAGATGCAAGGCGTAAATGTGTATCTTGATTTCAAGCTGAACGAAACTTTACGCCGGCTATTTGTCAGATTCACTTTGGAAATTTAAATGAGTTTGCAAAGCAAACAAAAATGGGACGGGACCCATTTTTAATTTAAATTTCAAGGCGTAAACTTGTGTTGTACGGTTATACTGAACGAAACTTTACGCCTGCTTAGTACGTGATAAACGGGTATTAAAACCCACAAGAGAACTATGGAGTCCGGACTTTCTGTCGTGGGAATGCAGACCTCCCGAAGGCTTCCTGTTTAAAGCTGTGGCTGCACGATCCTCTCGGATGTTGGTAGCACAAAGCGCGGAAGAGGACACCAACCTGCAATGCAGGGTTTCTCAATGCTCGCTTACACGGCTCGGCGGGGTATTTTTAGAAAATTTCATAATAAAAAACGGCTCATTTCACGAAGAAATGAGCCGTTTTTTATTATGCTTTATTATTTTTTATATCGTTAAGCTCCTTCAAAAACGTATCAACGTCCTTGAATTCACGGTAAACGGATGCAAAACGAACGTAAGCGATCTCGTCAATATCCTTCAGCTTTTCCATAACCATCGTACCTATGGTGACAGACGGTATCTCGCTTTTTGGTGAATTTTTAATTGTATTTTCAATATCTCTGACGATGCTTTCAACCTGTGCGGAGGTTACCGGACGCTTGTGGCAAGCTTTAAGCACACCGCCCAAAAGCTTTGCTCTGTCAAAAACCTCACGTGTTTTATCTTTTTTTATTACCATAACGGGCATCGTTTCGATGTGCTCGTACGTGGAGAACTTCGTTCCGCAAGCAAGACAGGAACGGCGTCTGCGAATGGTCGAATTATTTTCTGCAGGGCGTGAATCGACGACCTTTGTGTCGGGATGGCCGCAAGACGGACATTTCATATTTAAAAACGTTCCTTTCAGTATAAAATTTCTATATCTTGTGTTTCTATTATACGATAAAACTACTCACTTTGTCAAGTTTATTTTTATAAAAATAACCGGCACAAACAAAAAAATATAAAAAATCCGTTTTCAAAAATACATTTAATTTTGCATTTGAAATACGCATAATAAGGTAATTATAAAATATGAAAACTAAGAAACGCGCGGACAAGTGTAAAAATAACGAAAAAAATCGAAAAAAAGTGTTGACAAATGAAAGAAAGTGTGATAGTATATACGAGTCGTCGCGAGAGAGTGACGGACTTGGTCCTTGAAAATTGAATAACAGACGAGATAAAAGAAGCGAAGTATAAAGCAAAAGCTTAGAAATATATGATGCAAAGAA
>JAZOSS010000010.1:0-32521 GCA_045657205.1 Eubacteriales bacterium | reverse complement strand
TCGGTAACGTCACTCAAATATGCTCTTATATACAAAGCGCTCGGGTGCGAAAATGATTACACGCAAAAAATATATAAAGAATTGAGCGTAGAAAACGGAATAATGTACTCCGTTTTTTCACTTCATTTACTGAATAACGGTGCTGTATGTACGAGCCTTTCAAAAGATGATTTTGTTGATTTCATTTTGCAGCAGCAGAATAACGACGGCGGATGGTCGGTCGTAAAAAGCGAATATTCAGACACAGACGTCACGGCGATGGTACTGCAATCGTTAGCACCACACGAAGAAAGGGTAACAGATGCAATAAACGAGGCACTCGGTTTTCTTTCATCAAGTCAGACGGAAAACGGCGGTTTTAAAAGCTACGGAAAAGAAAATGCCGAAAGTGCCTCACAGGTAATAATCGCCCTGTCAAGTCTGCAAATTGACGCAAAAACAGACGAAAGGTTTATTAAAAACGGAAAAACCGCCTTTGATTCGCTTGAAACGTTCAGAACATCCGACGGCTATTCACACCTGCACGGCGGAAAAACAAACGCCGTTACATCGTCACAGGCTTTCTGTGCATATGCCGCATACGAAAAATATTCTTCATCCGGCACACCTTTTTATATTTTTGAAAAAAAAGCGGAAGAAATACCTAAAAAAACAGATACTTCCCCGCTTACCGATACGTCCGACGGCATTTCCCAAAACGTAGACACAAAAAATAAAAAAAGCACATTCCCGCTTTGGCGCATAGTTTTTATTTGTGCTGTATCGGTGTTTGGCATAATCTTCTGTATTATCCTTGTGTTACGCAAGCACGGCAATATCAAAAATTATTTATTTGTTGCCGCTTTGTGCGTGCTTTTCATCGCACTGTCTTTTTTGATAAATTTTTCTTCTCCCGACGATTATTACAGCGGTACCGTTCCGGATGAAAAAGTGACGGGAAGCGTTATGCTTTCTATATCCGCCGAGTCGATAGGCGAAGGTGATATTATACCAAACACAAGTGTTCCCATACACGAAGGTGATACCGTATACGATGCTTTGATATCGTGTGCAAAACTTCACAAGCTTATCATAGGCAAAAGCGGATCTGACGAATATGCGTACATACAAAGCATAAACGGCATCTCGGAAAAGCAGCACGGCGAGCTTTCGGGATGGATCTACACCGTAAACGGTGAAATACCGTCCGAAGGCTGTGGCGCGTATTCCGTAAAAGACGGTGATGCGGTACAATTTATTTATTCAACAGACGGAAAACTGCAATAAACAACGCCCCGAGTGATCGGGGCGTTAGTCTTTTAAAATAAGTTTTACTGATCCGACTTGTACGGATACGCTTTTTCTTCTTTTTCCGTGACGTATTTTCCGAGTAACGCTCCGCTGATCACCATAACGGCAAATCCGAATACGTTATTCACGACGGCAAGTGCGTACTGTTCGGCAAAATAAAGATAGTGAGAAAATTCCTCAGGTGCGCCTGCAGAAGCGATATCCATATACGTCGATGCGGTTCTTACGATAAGGTCGCAGGCAAGACTTACGGAGAAAAAGTGCACGGCTATCTTCAGATTTACACCGTTTTTACCGAACGCTTTTTTTATAAACGAAGTCTTGTTTTCGCCATTGTATTCACCGAGCCATCTTACGTTTTCATCACGGCGGAGCTTTTTAACTCTTATATTCGTATAAAAAATCAAAACGGCATCCTTTGCAAGCACGAATATACAAGTTATTATTGCGGCAATGAGTGAAACGAAGCTTCCTTCGTCCGCAACGTCAAACATCACATATCCATTTACGATACACGTACAGACATACGATATCAGATACAAAAAAATAACTCCCCCAAAAAGGCATGTTATCCGTCCTGCGCTTTTCGATGCGCCGTAGCAGTAGACGGAAAGAACGACTGCCGCATACGAAAAATAAGCGGCGGATACCGTTATAAGCGGTATAAGATACGATAGAAAAACATCAAATGCTTTGAGGGTGTAATCACCGCTTATAAACAAGCTGTGAAAAAGTGACAGCGCACAATCGTTTACAAGCGGTACTATAAACGCTGAAAAAACGAGCGACAGCGTCAGCAGCTTTGAAAAGGTGTACTCCTTACGTGCCGCTTCCTTATCGTTGAGTATAAAGGGTTTGCGTTTTTTTAAAGCCATGCTTACATTTCGATAGTGTTAAGCAAATCTTTCAATCTTTTAAGCTCGTCTGCGGAAAGTGTGATACCCTTACCCATCTTTTCATGTGCATCGTCCCACGAACGGATATCGTACTTTGCTTCGTTGCCGTTCCAGCTTACGAGATTAAGCTCCTTTGCCCATCCGCCTTTTTCGTCGGAAATACAACCAAATTCCTTCTGGATCTCAAACTTAAGCTCTGCCATAGCAAAACTCCTCCTATATTTTTTATATTCAAAATTATGTATACAATCATAATATCGCAATAAAATTAAATTAATATTAATATATGGTAACTTTTAATATTATAAATAAATAATAATATAAGTAAAGGATAACATCATTTTATAATTGACAAACCGAAGCTTTTGTGCTAAAATATTAAGATACAAAGAGTATGCAAAAAGGAGGAAACTATGTACGAAAACGACGATGATTTCTGGGATATCGAACAGATACTTCCTCCGAAAAGCGGTGTAAAATTTGACGATGTTGACACGGAAAGCGTTGAAATTTCCTTCGGTGAGGGTGTCCCTTCAAGCTCTACCCCGATTCCCGAAAGGCACCTGCGTGCAAAGGCAATAATTGAGACGTTTGAAAAAAAGACCTCACGTTTGCTTTTTTCATACAAGCCACACATACCTTTGTTTGAAGAAGTAAAAATATACGCCTGGCCTACGAAATATCCGTTTTACGAAAAATTCGTATCCGACGGTGAAAAATATTACCGTGCCGCGTGCAAAGAATGTGATTACACTCCTTTTTTTTCGTATATGCCGCAGTACAATCAGCTTAGCATAAGCCAGTTGAGATACTATCTGAAATGGCGTTCGGGCATACGCCACGGAATATTTATAAAAGCCGATTTCAGCTATATACTTCTGTTTATTTACGAGCTGCTCAATTTGGAAAACGTATCGACTCCGCAAAAAAGGCTGACAGCACTTTGCACCGTCTGGCTTGCGTACAGGGATATTTATCCGAAACTTGACCGCGTGCTGAGCGATTGGGTATGCGACTTTTGTTTACTTCACAAGCTCCCTGTCCCGAAAGAAAAGCTCGGTGACATTATATACGATATTGCCCCTCTTTCCTCGCTTAAAGAATTTTACGTAACGGATTTTTCAAACACAGCAGTTGACAAATATATTTTATCCCAGTCCCCGTACAAATACGAAAAATCGGTTTACTGTCAGAATCCGAAAAACAAAGCTTTATTTAACGAACATATAATTCCCGCAGCTGCCTACGCGCTTTCGTGCGCTGACAGTGCTGTAAGTATCGAAAAGCCGCATCTTACACGCATAAGCCGTGACATTTACAGCGGTGCGCTTTGTGTAAGCGATGTAAAATGCAGGATAGATATAGATTATTACAGCATCGACCGGGATTCAAAATACAACGACCAGCTCGGCGTGCTTGTAAAATACTGTGAAAACGGCGTGCGCGCCCATCTCGGAATAAAAAACAGACTTTCCTGCACGGGACTTTCCGACGAGCTTAAAAAATACGCCGACGAGTATTTTGAAAAAAATCTCCCTCCGTGCAGAACGCAAACCGAAAAACGCAAGGAAGACGAAGAAAAAAGATACGCTCTTTACGAAACTGACACATCCGATTTTTCAACCCTTGACGCTTTGAAAATAGAAGAATCATCCTGGGAAATAACGAAAGAGCTTGTGCCCGATTGGGAATTTGAAGAAACAGAAGAGACCGTCGTACAGACTTCTACGTCAGATGACACCTCCCCCTATTCAGTATTTTTATCACAGCTTTCGCCGTTTCTTCATTCCGTGCTTCACTGTCTTTTTAAAAACGATAAAAGAGGGGCGGAGATGCTTTGCTCCGAGCACGGTGCATTTTTTGAAGGAACGGTCGATGAAATAAACGATATTGCCGCATCCTTTACCGACGATATAATAATCGAAGACGGAAAGATAATCGACGATTATTTGGATCTTTTGGCAGACGCATTTAACACTGAACAGTAATTTTAAGAAGGGATAACGCTAATGGAAGAAATAAAAATTCCGAAAAGAATACTCACCTCTCTTATAAACTCGATATCGGCAGGTGTCGTGCCGAGAGCGGGTGCTCCTTTTATTGCAATAGGCAGAGAAGAAGAGATAAAGACGTTCGCCCGTGACCTTGAGACCGTTGCCGACGGCGGTGCGGGTATGCGCTTCGTCATAGGAAAATACGGTTCGGGAAAAAGCTTTTTGATACAGCTTATGAGAGGCTACGCACTTGAACACGGCTTCATAACGGCAGATGCCGACCTTTCCCCCGAAAGACGTCTTTGCGGTGCAAAAGGAACGGGACGTGCCACGTTCAAGGAAATAATGAAAAATCTCGCCTCGAAGTCATCGCCCGACGGCGGTGCTTTGAACGGCATAATAACGAAATGGCTCTCACAGCTTCAGTACGACGTAACATCGGAAGGAATACAGCCCGACGACAGCCGTTTTGAACGTACCGTGACATCAAAGCTTATGTCTTCACTGCGTGTCCTTCAACAGCAGGTCGGCGGATTTGATTTTGCACAGGTCCTCTTAAAATACTACAAAGCACAGCGCGACGGAAACGACGAGGAATGCGCCCTCTGCCTTAAATGGCTCAGAGGTGAATACACAACGAAAACGGAAGCAAAAGCCTCCCTTTGCGTCGGCAGTATCATCGACGACGAAAACTGGTACGAATATATAAAGCTGTACGCCGTATTTTTCCGTCTTATCGGTTACAAAGGATTTGTCGTTTTCATCGACGAATGTGTAAACCTTTACAAAATATCAAACAGAATATCACGTGAAAACAACTACGAAAAAATACTGTCAATGTTCAACGATACGTTGCAGTGCAAAGCCGAAGGTCTTGAGCTTGTCCTCGGCGGAACACCTCAGTTTTTGGAAGATTCAAGACGGGGTATATACAGCTACGAAGCACTCCGAAGCCGTCTTTTCGACGGAAGATTTGAAAATACGGGATACAAAAATCTCATAGGTCCCGTCATACGGCTTAAACGGCTTTCCGATGCCGAGCTGTTTGCGCTCATTGCAAGAATAACGCGTCTTCATTCCCAGCTTTACGGCATCACCGAGCGCATAACGGCGGACGAAATGCGTACCTTTCTTGAACTGTGCCTGAAGCGTGCAGGTGCTGACGTTATGATAACCCCCCGCGAGATCATACGTGATTATATCACGCTTTTGAATATTTTGATGCAAAACCCCGAAGCCGATACGGCATCCGTTTTAAAGACGAACGTAATAACTCTTACCCCCGACAAAACGGAAGAAAACGATTCCCCCTCGGATTTTGATCCGGAAGATATTGAAATATAGGAGAATAAAAATGGATATAAAAGATATAAACTTATACGCATCGGGAAAAGAAAAGATCGACTGGGTATCGTCGTATATGCCCGTTTTAAATCTGATAAAAGCTGATTTTGAAAAAAACAAGCCCTTCAAAGGGCTCAGAATATCAATGTCGATACACCTCGAAGCAAAAACAGCATATCTTGCAAAAACACTTAAAGCAGGAGGCGCGGAGGTCTTTGTAACAGGTTGTAACCCTCTTTCAACGCAGGACGACGTTGCCGCCGCCCTTGCACACGAAGGTTTTGAAGTAAACGCCGTTCACGGCATTGATATGGAAGGATACGAAAAGCATCTTGAGAAAACGCTTTCCTTCCGCCCGCATCTCATCATCGACGACGGCGGCGACTTTATCGGTCTTTTGCACGGCAAGTGCAGACAGTACGGAGATGAGCTTATCGGCGGATGCGAGGAAACGACGACGGGAATACACAGACTCAAAGCACGCGAGGCGCGCGGCGAGCTTGATTACACGATGATAAACGTAAACGATGCCGACTGCAAGCATCTTTTTGACAACCGCTACGGCACAGGACAGTCAACGCTTGACGGAATAATGAACACGACAAACCTCTGCATAGCGGGAAAGACGGTCGTTGTCGCAGGCTACGGCTGGTGCGGCAAGGGCTTTGCAATGAGAGCTAAAGGAATGGGCGCTGTCGTTATCGTAACAGAGATCGATCCCGTAAAGGCGATCGAAGCAACGATGGACGGATTTCTCGTTATGCCTATGGAAAAGGCAGCACCGCTCGGCGATCTTTTCGTAACACTCACAGGCTGCAAGGACGTAATAAGACGTGAACACTTCGACGTTATGAAAAACGGTGTCCTGCTTGCAAACTCAGGTCACTTTGACGTTGAAATAGACAAAAATGCACTCGAAAAAAAGGCTGTCCGCGTATGGGAAAGAAAGCCGAACATTATGGGATACGAAATGAGCGACGGCAGAATTATAAACCTTCTTGCAGAAGGCAGACTTGTAAATCTTGCCGCAGGAAACGGCCACCCTGCCGAAATTATGGATATGTCGTTTGCAATACAGGCAAAGGGGCTTGAATATCTTGCAAAGAACGGCAAAAATATGGAACACAAGCTCTACTGTGTTCCCCGTGAAATAGACGTATACGTTGCCAAAGCAAAGCTTGAAGCCTGCGGCATTTCCATCGATACCCTTTCGGAAGAACAAGAAAAATATTTAAACGCATAAGGAGGAGCTATGAAAGTCGTTATAGGAATAGACGTCGGCGGAAGCACGACAAAGATCGTCGGATTTGACGAAAACAGACAGCTTATACAGCCGATGTGCGTAAAAGCTACCGACCCGATAACCTCCGTATACGGTGCTTTCGGTAAATTTACGCAGGATAATTCTCTCGAACTTTCCGATATTTCAAGAGTGATGATAACGGGTGTCGGCTCGTCTTTTATAACAAAGCCGATATACGGCCTTGAATGCTGTCACGTTCCCGAATTTGAAAGCGTAGGGCTTGGCGGTCTTTATCTTTCAAAGCTCAACAACGCAATAATAGTAAGTATGGGCACGGGTACGTCGATAACCCACGCAACGATAAAAGACGGAAAATACGAATTTAACTATCTCGGCGGTACCGGTGTCGGCGGCGGTACGCTTTTGGGGCTTTCAAAACAGATGCTCGGCGTCGGAAGCATTGAATCCGTCGTAAAGCTTGCAGAAGAAGGAAACATTGAGCATATCGACCTGCGAGTAAAGGATATGACTGTGAAAAACATCGGTCTTGCCGAAACGATGACGGCGGCAAACTTCGGTAAGCTCAGCGACCTTGCAACGAAAGGCGATATTGCTTTAGGTCTTATAAATTTAGTGTTTGAAACCGTCGGTATGATGAGCATCTTCGCCGCACGCACGCACGGTATAAAAGATATAGTCCTTACGGGCCATATGACGAGAATACCGCAGGGTATGCAGATATTCCCCGTTTTGTCGGAGCTGTTTGACGTTAATTTCATAATCCCCGTAAACGCTCAGTACGGCACGGTAATAGGCACGGCACTTCTTGACGGTACGAGATAATGAACGAGATACTTAAAAACAAAGAACTGTACGTTTTTGATATGGACGGTACGGTATATATGGAAGATACGGTCTTTCCCTTTGCGGTCGATTTCATACATAAGCTCAAAAATGCAGGAAAGCAAATACTGTTTTTCACGAACAACGCATCAAAAAACGTGTCCGTTTATTTTGAAAAGCTGAACAGAATGGGTTTTGGCGTAACGGAGGACGAGATACTTTCCTCCGCCGACGTATGCACTGCATTTTTAAACAAATACAGATGCGGAAAAAGTGTGTATCTGCTCGGTACGCCCGCACTTTTTGAGCATTTTGAAAAACATTCCGTACCGCTTTGCAAAAACGGAGAAATTCCCGACATAGTCGTTGTAAGCTTTGATACTACCCTCACATACGAAAAGCTTAATAACGCTTGCAGATTTATAAGGAACGGTGCTGAATTTCTTTCAACACATCCCGATTTCAACTGCCCCGTAAAAGACGGATATATCCCCGACAGCGGAGCAATATGTGCCGCTGTCACGGCATCAACGGGAAAAACTCCGAGATATTTCGGTAAGCCTTATGCCGAAACGGCAGAGATGATCTGCTCGATAACGGGTGTTGACAAAAACGATATGTGCATTTTCGGTGACAGACTTTATACCGATATCGCCTTGGGCAAATCAAACGGCATTACGTCCGTTCTCGTTCTCACGGGTGAAGCAACGAAAGAGGATGCTGACACCGCACCCGAAAGCTCAAAGCCCGATTTTATTTACGATTCTTTGGCAGAGGTCTGCCTTGATATTTTTGACTGAAAGGATAAAAAATGATCTGCGAAAAAGTTTATTTTCCTTATAAAGACGATACATCTGTTCATCTTACGTGTTATTTACACGCAGAATCTCCCGAAATGCCCAAAGCACCGAGAGATGCAATACTCGTTATTCCCGGCGGCGGATACACCGCTTGTTCCGACCGTGAAGCAGAACCCATAGCAATTGCGTATATGCAGTACGGATTAAACGCATTCGTTTTGCGTTATTCAACGAAGAAAAAATCAGCTTTTCCACGTCCACTTAACGAAGCATCGCTCTCCGTTAAGTTTATAAAGGATAATGCGGAAAGATTTCACATAAACCCCGACAGAGTTTTTGCCGTAGGTTTTTCAGCCGGCGGTCATCTTTGTGCAAGCCTCGGCACGTTCCACAGTATGCCGTCCCTTTTGAAGGAGCTTAATATGGAAAAAGGCGAAAACCGTGTACGCGGTACGATACTTTCATACCCCGTTATTTCCACGGGTGAGTTTACACACATAGAAACTATGACGAACCTGCTCGGAAACCCCACGCCAACAGACGAAGAACGTGAGCTTTATTCCGTTGAAAAGCACGTATCGCCCGAAACCGCACCTGCCTTTATCTGGCACACGTACGAGGATACGTGCGTACCCGTTGAAAACTCCCTGATGCTGGCGGCGGCAATGAGAAGAAACAAAGTCCCCTTTGAGCTTCACGTTTTTGAAAAAGGCTGTCACGGTCTTTCTCTCTGCAACGAAATAACAGCATCAACCAACGGCAGATTTATAGAGCGCAACAACGAAGGCTGGCTTGAAATGTCCGTCAAATGGATGAAAAACCAATAAATTCATACAAACTTTGTATTTTAAGTAAAAGGATAAAAAATGATCTGCGAAAAAGTTTACTTCCCCTATGAAGACGATACATCCGTTCATCTTACGTGCTATTTGCACGCAGAATCTCCCGAAATGCCCAAAGCTCCGAGAGATTGTATACTCGTTCTGCCGGGCGGCGGTTACACCGACTGCTCCGACCGTGAAGCAGAACCGATAGCGCTTGCATATATGAAATACGGACTTAACGCATTCGTTTTGAATTATTCTCTGAAAGAAAAAGCGGTATTTCCCCGCCCTCTCAATGATGCATCGCTGTCCGTTAAATTTATCAAGGACAACGCCGAACGCTTCAACATCGACCCCGAGCGCATATTTGCAATAGGATTTTCCGCAGGAGGACATTTGTGTGCCTGCCTCGGTACGTTCCACAGCTCGCCGTCGCTTTTGAAGGAGCTTGGTATGAAAAGAGGCGAAAACCGTGTATGCGGAACGATACTTGCATACCCCGTCATCTCGGCCGACACGTACGGACGGCGCGGAAACTTTATGGGAATACTCGGAGTAGATAAGCCGACAGTCGAAGAATTCGACCGTTACTCTGTTGAAAAACACGTAACGGCTGACAGTGTGCCGTCTTTTATCTGGCATACGTTTGAAGACGAATGTGTTCCCGTTGAAAACTCGCTTATAATGGCGAAAGCACTCCGTGAAAACAGTGTTCCGTTTGAAATGCACATATTCCAGAAGGGTGTTCACGGTCTTGCGCTGTGTAACGAAATAACAGCAACGGACAACGACAGATTTATCGAGCCCGATAACGAATGTTGGCTTGAAATGTCGGTTAAATGGATGAAAAGACAGTAATGATAATAGATTTTCACACTCACATATTCCCCGATAAAATAGCAGAAAAAGCAATAAAGTCCCTTGCTGAGGAAATAAATTATCTTTATAAGCCCGTCACGATGGGTTCAAAATCAGAACTTTTGCAAAAAATGGACGAATGGGGAATAGACGTCTGCGTTGCACAGCCCGTCATAACGAAGCCGTCACAGCATATAAAAACGAATGATTTTGCAAAAGAAGCGACAGACAAACGGATAATTTCCTTCGGCGGTATTCATCCCCACACGGACGACTTTAAACGTGATGTCGATTACGTCGTATCGCTCGGTCTTCCGGGCATAAAGTTGCACCCCGAATATCAAGATTTCAGGGTGGATGATCCTGAAATGATGAAGATATACGACTATATACTCTCAAAAGATCTTATGATCTTGTTTCACGCAGGGGCAGATCCTGCATACAAGCCTCCGTTCCGATCATCGCCCGAAGCATTCAGACGTGTGCTTGATGAAATGAAAGGCGGCGTTATCATCGCCGCACACCTCGGCGGCCACGCACAGTGGGACGACGTAGAAAAATATCTCGTCGGCACGGATATTTATCTTGACACGTCAATGGGCACGGAATATTATCCGACAGAGCAATTTTTAAGGATAGTCCGCAGCCATTCAAGCGAAAAGATCCTCTTCGGATCCGACAGTCCCTGGAGCTGTGCCAAAACGGAAATAGAAAAAATAAAATCCCTCCCTTTAACAAATAAAGAAAAGGACGATATCCTCGGCAACACAGCACGAAAACTTTTAAATATCTAAAAAAGGGCTGGCTCAAGTTTATTTTTGAGAAATATCCTTTATAAAAAACACTTGCTTTTCTGCTACGATACGCAAGTGTTTTTTGTTCCTCTTTGTAAAAATCCCCAAACTTGAGCCGATTTCCTTTTTGTTTCATCAAGAAATAATATAAAATAACAAAATGAGTTCTCACTACACCGCTTGCGGTGTGCGCCCTATGCCTGCAGGCAGCTCGCAGTAGGTTCGTTTCACGAACTACTGCGAGCTGTGGGGGGGTGCAGGCGGGCGCTTTGCTTCCGCCGCGGGCGCTTTTCTTTCACAAAGGGGGCGCTTTGTTTCCACGACGGGAGTACCATTAAATATCGACGACAGTTTAATAATAATCGGAAATCTGAATTTATTATATAATTATATAAAAACAACCGGACTTGATAGAATACCAAGCCCGGTTGAAATTTATCTTTTGCTTTATTTCTTTTTAAGTCTGAAATAGTATATTCTTCCGCACTTATACGTTTTGACTTCTTCGTAAAGCGACAAAACCTCGGGATTTTCTTCGAGGGATTTTGCATTTTCCGTTTCACACAGAACTATCGCTTCATCTTCAAGGAGGTCCGCTTTGTGTATTCTTACAAGTGCATCCGAAAGAATATCGGCTTTATACGGCGGATCGAGAAAAACTATTCCGAATTTACGTTTTGAATTTGATGCCGCACGTATATATTCCTTATAATCAAGACGCATTATCTTGCATTTTGAATACAGCTTCGTTTTAAGTGCATTCTGACGGATTATCTCTGCCGCCTGTTCCGACGCATCACAAAATACCGCATTTGATGCACCGCGTGACAAAGCTTCAAGTCCCATTTGTCCCGATCCTGCAAACAGATCGAGTACTGCTCTGCCTTCTATTTCAAACTGTATTGAGCTGAACACCGTTTCCTTTGCTCTTTGAAGTGTCGGACGTGTCGTTTCCTCACCTTCCAAAGTAACAAGCGAACAGCCCCTTGCCGTACCTGTTATTATCTTCATTTAAAGCTCCGATTATTAAAGAAGCTTTTTGTAAAGAGCCGCTATTTCTTCAACGCTCGTATCTCTCGGGTTACCGGGACGGCAAGCGTCATCATATGCGGACTGTGACAAGAACGGTACGTCCTCAGCTTTTACGATATCTTTAAGGTCTGCAGGTATACCGACGTCAAGTGAAAGCTGTTTAACAGCATCAATTGCCGCCTTGCGGTATTCGTCAACGCTCATACCGTCAACGTTTTCAACACCCATCGCCTTTGCGATATACTTATACTTATCGCCCGTTTCGGGTGCGTTATATTCCATAACCGTGGGAAGGATTATAGCGTTTGCAATACCGTGGGGTGTATCGTAAAGTGCGCCGAGCGGGTGAGCCATTGAGTGAACGATACCGAGACCGACGTTTGAAAATCCCATACCTGCAACGTACTGACCGAGCGCCATACCTTCACGGCCGTCAGCCGTTCCGTCAACTGCACCGCGGAGGCTTCTTGCGATTATTTCAATAGCCTTCAGGTGGAACATATCGGAAAGCTCCCATGCGCCCTTCGTGATATATCCTTCGATAGCGTGCGTCAAAGCGTCCATACCTGTTGCCGCTGTAAGTCCCTTCGGCATTGTTGACATCATATCGGGGTCGATAAATGCAACAACGGGGATATCGTGAACGTCAACGCAGACCATTTTACGGTTCTTTTCAACGTCAGTTATAACGTAGTTTATCGTTACCTCTGCCGCCGTGCCTGCCGTTGTGGGAACTGCAAGTATCGGAACGCACTTATTTTTCGTAGGTGCAACGCCCTCAAGCGAGCGAACGTCTGCAAACTCGGGGTTTGCTATAACGATACCGACGGCTTTTGCCGTATCCATTGACGAACCGCCGCCGATTGCAACTATACAGTCAGCACCGCACGCCTTGAATGCGGCAACGCCTGCCTGGACGTTTTCGATCGTGGGGTTGGGTTTGATATCCGAAAAGAGCGTATAATCTATATCTGCTTTTGTCAAAAGGTCGGTTACCTTTGCCGAAACGCCGAACTTAACGAGATCGGGGTCGGATGCGACAAAGACTTTTTTAAAGCCTCTTGCCTTGATCTCTTCGGGAATAGCTGTTATAGCACCTGCACCGTGATAAGAAGTTTCATTAAGGACAAATCTGTTCATTTTCATTTTCCTTTCAAATCATAAAATTTGGAGATTATTACCTCCATCATATACATTATAACCTGAAACTCCGATATTTACAATAGATTGTTTGTTAAATCTTCTGAATTTAAAAAAAGTATTGCTTTTATCTTTCGCTGTATGTATAATTATCGTGGAGGTAGTTATGGAGAAAGAAAATATAAACATATTGACAAAAAGATTTACGGAGCTTTCGCAAAAATCTATCTACGAATACACGCCGTCGTTCACAGACTTTCTTGACTTGAGCGAGCAAAGCCTTTTATCGTCCCTTCATTTACCGTCGAAACATACTCTTTTCGGCGGATACAGCGATGCCGAGCGAAAAATGGCTTGCTTTTACGACGAAGATTGCCTGTACTCCCCGATAGAATATCCTGCTGTATGGCTTCATATAGCCCCGACTGCACCAAAATTTGCACAGGAGCTTTCGCACCGTGATTTTCTCGGGGCATTGATGAATCTCGGGCTGAAGCGTTCCGTATTCGGCGATCTTCTCATTCACGAAAATTCCTGCTACGTGTACGTATGCGAAAATATATCGAATTACGTCAAGGAAAATCTTGAAAGCGTATCAAGAACAAAGGTAAAGTGCGACCTCCTCGATTCTCTGCCATCATTTGCACAGGCACAGCCCGAGGAAATGAGTGTTATTGCAGCATCAAACAGAATTGATGCACTCATTGCATCAGTATTTAACGTATCAAGAAGTGATTCCCTTTCTTTGATATCAAGCGGAAAGGTCTTTATCAACAGTACCGAAGTTACACAAAATCACAAAACACTTGCTGAAAACGATATAGTATCCGTCCGCGGACTCGGCAGATTCGTTTTCGTATCAGTATCAGATACAACAACACGAAGCGGCAAGCTCCGCATACTTATAAAGAAATACTGAGATTTTCAGATATTTTCAGGCTCTATCAAAAAAATAACGGTTGCAGATGAACTGCAACCGTATTTTTTATTCAGCCTTTGCTTCTTTGTCAGCCTTTTTCTTAGCCTTCTTTTCAGCCTTTTCGTCCTTTTCAGCGGGCTTTTCGTAGCCGACAAGCTTGATTACTGCCATTTCAGCAGCGTCACCTCTACGGGGACCAAGCTTGTAAATAGCGGTGTAGCCACCGTTTCTTTCAGCATAAAGGGGAGCAAGCTCATTGAATACCTTGCTGACAACAGCTTCTTTTGTTATGAATGCAAGAGCGGCACGACGCGAAGCCAATGTGTTCTTCTTGCCGAGTGTTATCATCTTCTCAGCCAAAGGTCTGACTTCTTTTGCTCTTGTAAGAGTTGTTACTATCTGACCGTTTTCAAGCAACAGAGTAACCATGCCTTTGAGCATCGCCATTCTGTGCTCGGTCGTTCTGCCTAATTTTCTTGTACCGGGCATTTCTTATACCTCCTTATTTTTTATGCTCAATCTTCGCTCTTCTTGAAAGCGAAACCGAGAGAGGCGAGTTTCTGCTGAACTTCGTCAAGAGATTTCTTTCCGAGGTTTCTAACCTTTATCATCTCGTCCTCAGTTTTGTTGATCAGATCTTCCACCGTGTGTATATCCGCGCGCTTCAAGCAGTTAAAGCTTCTCACGGACAAGTCAAGCTCCTCAATGGTCATCTCAAGGACTTTTTCCTTCTTGGTTTCCTCACGCTCAACCATAATCGCTTCGCTCTTTGCTTCATCGGAAAGATCAACAAAGAGGTTGAGATGCTCGTTGAGTATCTTGGCGCCTAATGATACAGCTTTTTTCGCCGATATCGTTCCGTTTGTAACAACGGAAAGCGTAAGCTTATCAAAGTCTGTTATGCCGCTGTTTCCAACCCTGGTAGATTCAACCGTGTAATTGACCTTGAGCACCGGGGTGTATATGGAATCGGTATATATCAGACCTATCTGCGGAGGATTGATCTGCTTGTTCTTCTCCTGTGATACATAGCCACGGCCGCGATCAAATGTGATTTCCATGAAAAGGTTCGTGTTTTCGGAAAGTGTTGCAATGTGATGTGCCGGATTCAGAATCTCGACGTCCGAATCGGGTTTTATATCACCTGCAGTTACTTCACAGTCACCTGTCATATCAATGATCACTCTCTTAGGGCCGTCGCAGTAAAGCTGCGCTACTATGCCCTTTACATTGAGAATAATCTCACATACATCCTCTTTTACACCGGGGATAGTGGATATTTCATGTAAAACACCGTTAATCTTAACGCTGACGGGAGCAACGCCGGGCAACGACGACAGAAGAACTCTGCGAAGTGAGTTGCCGAGTGTTGTACCGTATCCTCTTTCAAGGGGCTCTACCACGAATGAACCGCTTTTTCCGTCCTCACTGAGGTCGACGGCGGTTATGTTTGGCTTTTGTATTTCTATCATGAAGTACCTCCTAATTTATTATTCAATTCAAATAAAGTACCTATGCCGCCCTATGCGGCAAAGGATGTCGGGAGGCTGTTATTACTTGGAATAAAGCTCGACGATGAGGTGTTCTTCGAAGGGGAACGTTACGTCCTCTCTTGTAGGAAGAACAGTTACTTTTGCAACTGCATTTTCTGTATCAACCTCAAGCCACTTCGGAGTTGTCTTTGTAGCCATAGCTTCGATGAGCTGCTTAACTCTTGTGCCCTTCTTAGCTTTTTCTGTAAGAGCTACAACGTCTCCTGCTTTAACGATGATAGAAGGAATGTCAGCTTTCTTGCCATTCAATGTGAAGTGGCCGTGACGGAGAAGCTGTCTTGCTTCTTTTCTGGAAGCGCCCATACCCATCTGATAAACAACGTTATCAAGTCTTCTTTCGAGCAACGAAAGAAGGTTATCACCTGTTACGCCTGCTTTTTTATCTGCTTTTTCGAAATACATTCTGAACTGCTTTTCAGCAACGCCATAGTATCTCTTTGCTTTCTGCTTTTCACGCAACTGCATTCCGTACTCGCCGACCTTCTTCTTTGCCATACCGTGCTGACCGGGAGCGGATTCCTTTCTGGAAACGAGTGCGCACTTGTCTGAAAGGCACTTGTCGCCCTTCAAGAAAAGCTTTGTACCTTCTCTGCGGCAAAGTCTGCACGCAGGACCTGTATATCTTGCCATCTTGTTTCTTCCTCCTTATACGCGTCTTCTCTTGGGGGGTCTGCATCCGTTGTGAGGGATGGGTGTAACATCTCTGATGAGTGTTATATCAAGACCTGTCGCCTGAAGCGCACGGATTGCTGCCTCTCTGCCTGAGCCGGGACCTTTTACATAAACTTCTATAGTTTTCATACCATGCTCCATAGCGAGCTTTGCAGCAGTTTCTGCCGCCATCTGAGCTGCAAACGGAGTAGACTTTCTTGAACCCTTGAAGCCGAGTTCGCCGGCGGAAGCCCACGATACTGTGTTGCCTTCCGTATCGGTTATGGTTATGATAGTGTTATTG
This sequence comes from Eubacteriales bacterium, assembly GCA_045657205.1. GTDB lineage: Bacteria > Bacillota > Clostridia > Oscillospirales > CAG-272 > RGIG7213. The sequence continues at coordinate 16,036 of JAZOSS010000010.1, read as the reverse complement.
AAAGTAGACTGAATATGTGCAGCACCGGAAGCAATATTCTTGCGCTCGCGACGCTTCTTAGCAGTCTTCTTCGCTGTTTTAACCTTTGCCATTTAGCTTGTCACTCCTTATTTCTTCTTATTTGCTATTGTCTTAGCAGGACCTTTTCTTGTTCTTGCGTTTGTCTTTGTTCTCTGTCCTCTTACAGGCAGACCCTTTCTGTGACGAACGCCTCTGTAGCAACCGATCTCAACGAGTCTCTTGATATCCATTGCGATCTCACGGCGAAGTTCACCTTCAACCAAATGGTTATTTTCGATCTCGTGACGAAGCTTTGGTACGTCTTGTTCTGTAAGATCCTTACATCTTGTATCGGGATCGATACCTGTCTTTGCAAGTATCTCGTTTGACGTTGTTCTTCCGATACCGTATATATAGGTAAGACCTATTTCAACTCTTTTTGCGTTGGGTATATCAACACCAGCTATACGTGCCATTGATTAAATTACCTCCTGTATTATTAACCCTGTTTCTGCTTATGCTTGGGGTTTTCGCATATGACCATTACACGGCCCTTTCTTCTGATTATCTTGCATTTTTCGCAGATTTTCTTTACGGAAGGCTTAACTTTCATATTGTGACACCATTCCTTTCATAATTTTGAATGTGCGTTATTTTATTTTGTTCTCCAGGTGATACGTCCTTTTGTGAGGTCGTAAACGGATACCTCAACCGTAACCTTATCACCGACGAGTATTTTAATGCAATTGAGTCTGAGCTTGCCCGAAATGTTAGCCGTTACCATATGACCGTTGGGCAGCTTTACCTTGAAGGTCGCATTGGGAAGTGCTTCCGTTACAACGCCTTCAAATTCTATTACATCATCCTTTGGCAGAATAATCCCCTCCAAACTTAATTAATTGTGTACATCATTTTCGACTTCCGTCTTACAATACTCGGATATGAGTATCTTTACCTGGCGGTTAGTCAGAATTATTTTTCCGTCTTCGACGCCGTCATAAGGTACGCCGAAATCGGTAAGCCTGCAGTGTTTGAGCTTTTTCTTTTTCGGTTTTTCGACACGTCTTTGCCTGCCGTTTGCAATATAAGCGCAGTCACCGACGACCTCGGTTATTACGCAGTATTTGCCTTGATCTCTTCCGCATACGGGAAGAACGATCCTTCCTGCAAGCACTTCACTTCTGACGGGTTTAAATATCCGCATATCTCACCTTAAATTTTCGTGAGCAACACGGGCTCGCCGTCGGTTATGAGCAATGAATGTTCATAATGTGCCGAAAGCTTGCCGTCAAACGTCTTGACCGTCCAGCCGTCCGAAAGTTCAATAACTCGGTGATCTCCGATATTCACCATAGGTTCTATGGCGATCGTCATACCGGGATAAAGGCGTGCGCCTCTTCCCGCTTTACCGAAGTTCGGTACTTCCGGATCCTCGTGAAGTTCTCGTCCCACACCGTGGCCGATATATTTTCTCACAACGGAGTAGCCGTACGTTTGAACGTGTGAATCTATCGCAGAGCCGATATCGCCTATACGGCATCCCGCTCTTGCAAAGTCAACACCCTTGTAAAAGGCTTCCATCGTTGCCTGCACCAGTTTTTTTGCCTCGTCGGTACCGTTTCCGCAAATGAAAGTATTTGCGCTGTCACCGTTAAAGCCCTGATAGCAAGCTCCCACATCTATCTTAACGATGTCACCGTCTTTAATGATGCGGTCTTTTGAGGGTATCCCGTGGATAACCTCATCGTTTATACTTATACATGCGCTTGCGGGAAACCCGCCGTAGCCGAGGAAAGAAGGGCGCGCGCCGCATTTTTCTATATGATGACGAATTATGTCATCTATATGCTTCGTGCTTACGCCTTCCTTGACAGCCTCACCGCCGAGGTAAAGTGCCTCGCCGGTGATTCTGCCGGCAATTTTCATAAGCTTAATGTCTTCAGTATTTTTGATGTGTATCATAATTAATTTTTTGCCGCGTTGTCTATGACAGCGAGAGTAAGTGCGGTAGTGTCCGCAAGCTCTTCCTGTCCTTCGACTATTTGCAGCTTGCCCGTGGATCTGTAATAATCCTTAAGGGGTTCTGTCGTTTCATGGTATACTTCAAGACGCTGAAGGACTACCTCGGGGCGGTCGTCTTTCCTTATGGAAAGCTCCGTATTGCACTTGTTGCACGTTACGCCGTCCTCAGAAGGCTTGTAAAGTGTATGATAAGATGCGCCGCAGTTAAGGCAAACGCGTCTGCCGCTCATACGCTTAACGATATCATCGTCTGATACCTCAATTGAGATTACGAGGTCCATTTCGACGCCCATTTTATCAAGGGCTTCAGCCTGAGGAACCGTTCTGGGAAAACCGTCAAGGATAAATCCGTTTTTGCAGTCATCCTGTGCAAGTCTTTCCTTTATAATTCCTATAACTACCTCGTCGGGAACGAGCTTGCCGTCATCGGTATAAGCCTGTGCGGCAAGTCCCATTTCCGTTTTGTTTTTGATTGCTTCCCGTATGATGGAACCGGTCGATATCGCAGGGATTGAATATCTTTCACTAACGATCTCAGCCTGTGTTCCCTTGCCGGCGCCGGGTGCGCCCAGGAAAATAATCTTCATATCCGATCCACCTTGAATTATCTCTTGAATATACCTGTCGGACGACGGTATGTTGTGAGCTGTGCTTCAAGTTCCTTAGTAGTTTCGAGTGCAACACCGACAACGATAAGAAGTGATGTACCACCGAATGCGATGATACCGAGGCTACCGTAAAGCGTTTTGTTTACGATAAGCGGAACAAGCGCAACTATCATAAGGAAGAACGAGCCTAACAGCGTGATGCGGTTAGTGATCTTGCTGATGTAATCGGAGGTGGGTTTGCCGGGTCTGATACCGCGGACAAATCCGCCGTTTTTCTTAAGATTGTTAGCAATTTCGATCGGGCTGAAAGAAATTGCAATATAGAAGTAACCGAAAGCGATTATAAGCAGTGCAAATACTACCATATATATCCAGCTCTCATAAGAGAACCAGGAGTTGGTGAAATTGTACCACCAGCCGCCTTTTTTACCGGGGGCGATAAGTGCTATGGTCGAGGGGATCGAAACTATCGACTGAGCGAAGATGATAGGCATAACGCCCGACATATTCAACTTGATAGGAAGATCGCTGCTCTGACCGCCGAGCATCTTTCTGCCCTGTACGCGTTTAGCGTAGGTTATCTTTATTCTTCTTTCAGCATTTGACATAAATACGAGGAACGCAATAGCAAGTACGAAGAACAGTACAACGCCTATAGCAAGCGGTATGAACCAGTAAAGTTTCATAGGATCTTCACCTGTACGGTTCGTGTAGTAGAAGCTTGCGATCATATTGGGAACGCTTGAAAGAATGTTGATGAAGAGTATTATCGAGATACCGTTACCGATACCGTGTTCGTTGATCTTTTCACCAAGCCACATAATGAGCGCCGCACCCGCACAGTAACATGCGATTATAACGAACGCCGTGAAGAATGTGTTAAGACCTGCATTTGCGAAAAGCTTAACGTTAACGATATTACCTTCAGATTTAAGGTAATTGTAATAACCGTATGCCGTGACAAGTGCAAGACCTATCGTTACATAACGGGTAATTTTGTCGATCTTCTTTCTTCCTTCTTCGCCGCCTTCCTTCTGCAATCTTTCAAGTGCGGGGATCGCAACTGCAAGAAGCTGCATAACGATGGAAGCCGTGATGTACGGGGAGATCGAAAGAGCGAACAGTGTAGCCTTTGTAAACGCTTCACCTGCGATGATGCTGAAGTACGAGAGCAACGAGCTGTCTGCGTACGAAGCAGCACTGCTGAGCATTGAAGGATCTACATAAGGTACGGGGATGACTGAACCGATACGGTACAGTACAACTATGAAAAGTGTAAAAAGAATCTTTTTACGTAATTCGGGAACATTCCAAGCTTCGCGAAGTGTTTTTAACATTTCACTTCACCTCGGTCTTTCCACCGGCAGCTTCGATCTTAGCCTTAGCACCTGCTGAGAAAATCGTAGCCTCAACAGTAAGCTTTTTGGTAAGTTCGCCGTTACCGAGAACTTTAAGACCGTCATAGGGCTTTCTTACGATACGCTTATCCATAAGAAGATCGAGCGTAACTGTCGTTCCATTGTCGAAAACTTCAAGATCTGATACATTTACGATTGCAAATGTCTTAGCGAATTTATTATTAAATCCTCTTTTGGGAAGTTTTCTGTAAAGCGGAATCTGACCACCTTCGAATCCGGGTCTTACGCCACCGCCGGAACGTGCGTTCTGACCTTTGTGGCCCTTACCTGCTGTCTTACCGTTACCGGAGCCGGGTCCTCTACCCTTACGCCAAGCCTTCTTTGCAGAGCCTGCCGCAGGAGAAAGTTCAGGGAGCTTCATTTGGTATCCTCCTTATTATAATTTTTTTGTATCCGCCTTAAGCTTCTTCAACCTTAACAAGGTGGGATACGATGGTTATTTTGCCGTCAAGTGCGGCGTTTTTCTTCTGAACGGTATAATCACCGATCTTGTGAAGGCCAAGGGATTCTGCCGTTGCCTTCTGCTTCGGCTTTGTACCTATAAGACTCTTAATAAGTGTTACCTTTACCATTTGTCTGCCTCCTTAACCCTTAAGCTCAGATGCGGATTTGCCGCGCATTGCAGCAACTTCTTCTGCTGTTCTGAGGGCCTTCAAGCCTTCAAATGTAGCCTTAACGACGTTGCCGGGGTTGTTGGAACGCAAGCACTTAGCTCTGATATCCTTAATGCCCGCCATATCGATAACGGCTCTTACGTAACCACCAGCGATGACACCGGTACCTGTTGAAGCAGGCTTAAGGAGTACGCGGCCTGCGCCGAACTCACCGATAACTTCGTGGGGGATCGTTGTTCCTACTGTGGAAACCTTTATAAGATTTTTCTTTGCGTCTTCTATACCTTTACGGATAGCGTCCGGAACTTCGGCTGCTTTGCCGAGACCGTAACCTACGTGACCGTTACCGTCGCCTACAACCATAATAGCTGTGAAACGAGCGATACGTCCACCTTTAACAGTCTTGGATACACGGTTGATTTTAACAAGCCTTTCCTGAAGCTCAAGTCCGTTGGGATTAATTCTCTTTGCCATATTATCCTCCTATTAAAACTTCAGTCCGGCTTCGCGTGCGCCGTCCGCAAGCTCTTTAACACGGCCGTGATAAACGTAACCGCCACGGTCGAAAACAACTTCGCTTATGCCTTTATCCAAAGCTCTCTTTGCGATTGTTTCGCCAACTTTTTTAGCTGCCTCTTTGTTACCGCCGTTGCCTTCGAAAGCCTTTTCGAGGGTGGATGCGGAAACAAGTGTGATTCCTGCAACATCGTCGATCACCTGAACGGAGATGTTGTTAGCGGAACGATACACACACAGACGAGGACGTTCCGGTGTACCGGATATCTTTGCTCTGACTCTCTTATGTCTCTTGAGTCTCTGTGCATTACTGTCTTTTCTCGATACCATCTTACTTCTCTCCTTTCATTATTTACCGGTTTTTCCGGCCTTGCGACGAATCTTTTCATCGGAGTACTTAACACCCTTACCATGGTAGGGTTCGGGGGGTCTCTTGCTTCTGATAACAGCAGCCATCTGACCAACTTCCTGCTTGTCGATACCTGAAACGATTATCTTGTTGGGATCGGGTACTTCAAACTTTACAGTATCCGTTTCGTCGATTATAATGCTGTGTGAGTAACCAAGTCCCAAATTAAGCGACTTGCCTGTCTTCTGTACTCTCCAGCCCACACCAACGATCTCAAGTGTTTTCTGATATCCTTCGGAAACACCTACAACCATATTGTTGAGAAGTGTTCTTGTAAGACCGTGAAGTGCCTTGTGTTCCTTCTCGTCGGAAGGACGTGTAACGTTGATAACAAGACCGTCTTTTTCGATCTTCATAGCGGGGCTGAGCTGCTTTGTAATAGTGCCCTTGGGGCCCTTAACTGTAACGAGGTTACCGTCTGCGACGTTTACGTCTACACCGGCGGGAACCGTTATCGGCATTCTACCTATTCTTGACATCTCTATACCTCCCGCTTACCATACAAAGGCGATAACTTCGCCGCCGATATTAAGGCTTCTTGCCTTCTTATCAGTCATTATGCCTTTGGATGTTGATACGATTGCTACGCCGAGACCGTTCATAACTCTGGGCATATCCTCGCAATTTGAATAAACTCTCAAACCGGGCTTGGATACTCTGCGAAGGCCCTGAAGGATCTTCTGTTTACCCTGACCGTATTTAAGTGTTACTCTGATTATACCCTGCTTGCCGTCCTCGATGATCTGAGCGCTCTTGATGTAACCCTCTTCAACGAGTATATCCGCGATGGATTTCTTCATCTTGGATGCGGGTATATCTACTGTTTCATGTTTTGCGTTGTTTGCATTGCGGATTCTTGTGAGCATATCCGCAATTACGTCTGACATCTGCATTTTAATATCCTCCTATGCAAGTAATGTTTTTGTTCTTGCCGCCGCAAATTGCGGCAATAAATACGCCGGTTAAGCCTTTGGCTTCCTGTCGTAGAACGGAGCTAAATAGAAATTACCAGCTTGCTTTCTTTACGCCGGGGATCTGACCCTTGTATGCAAGCTCTCTGAAGCAGATACGGCAGATACCGTATTTGCGGAGGTAAGCATGGGGACGACCGCAAATTTTGCATCTGTTGTATTCACGTGTGGAATACTTCTGCGGACGCTGCTGCTTTAAGATCATAGCCTTCTTTGCCATTTTCCTTATTCCTCCTTATTCCTTTGAAAAGGGTGCGCCCATGAGGGTAAGCAACTCTTTTGCTTCTTCATCTGTATTTGCTGTTGTAACAAATACGATGTCCATACCTCTGATCTTGTCTACCTTATCGTATTCAATTTCAGGGAATATCAACTGTTCCTTAAGACCGAGAGCGTAGTTGCCTCTGCCGTCAAACGCGTTGGGGTTGATACCCTTGAAGTCACGAACACGGAGAAGAGCGAAGTTGAAGAGCTTATCCATGAATTCGTACATGATCTCGCCGCGAAGTGTAACCTTTGCACCGATCTTCATGCCTTCTCTGAGCTTGAAGTTAGCAACGGACTTCTTTGCGAACGTGGGAACTGCCTTCTGACCTGTGATTATGGAAAGGTCGTTTATGATGCTGTCGATAACCTTTGAGTTATCCTTTGCATCGCCTGCGCCTACGTTAAGAACGATCTTATCGAAGCGCGGGATCTGCATAACGCTCTTGTATTCGAATTTCTTCATAAGAGCAGGAGCTGCTTCGTTTTTGTATAAATCTTTCAATCTTGCCATAACTCAGCCCTCCTTATATCTCTGCGCCGCATTTAGCGCATACTCTTGTTTTTGTTGTTTTGCCGTCTTTGTCCTTTTCGAGCTTGTAGTTAACTCTTGTAGGACCGCACTTGCTGCAGAGAAGCTGAACTTTGCAAGCGTACATAGCGCTTTCAACTTCAACTATGCTGCCGTGTTCACCCTGTTTTCTGGGCTTAACGTGCTTGGAAACGATATTCGCCTTTTCAACGATTACCTTTCCTTCCTTGGGGGAAACCTCAAGGACCTTACCCTTAACGCCTTTGCTGTTACCGGAAACAACAATGACTTCATCGCCTGTTTTGATATGCAATTTGCTCATTTTCATTTCCTCCTTACAGTACTTCGGGAGCCAAGGAGAGTATCTTAAGGTAATCCTTTTCACGAAGCTCTCTTGCTACCGGGCCAAAAATACGTGTGCCTCTGGGCGTTTTATCTTCTCTTATTATAACTGCTGCGTTTTCGTCAAACTTGATAGTGGAGCCGTCAGCTCTTCTAAGACCGTGTCTTGATCTTACGATAACTGCTTTAACAACCTCACCCTTCTTGACAGTACCGTTAGGAGCAGCTTTCTTTACGGAACATACAACAACGTCGCCTATGTTACCGTATCTTCTGCCTGTACCGCCAAGGACGCGAATACACATCAGCTCTTTGGCGCCTGTATTGTCGGCGACCTTCATTAATGACTGCTGCTGAATCATGTGTAATTCCTCCTGTATTAATAATCACATCTCACAAATCGCGCACGCCGGTGCAGTACGGATGCCTTTTATTGGCTTCCTTACGGCGTGGCATTCATCGTAATAATGTAAATTATTTAGCTTTTTCTATGATTTCTACCATACGCCATCTCTTGTCTTTGGAGAGAGGTCTTGTTTCGGCAACGCTGATCTTATCACCTACGCCGCACTCGTTGTTTTCATCGTGTACCTTCAATCTGATGGTACGCTTCATAACCTTATTGTACTTCGGGTGCTTAACGTGGTCCTCGATAGCAACTACGACGGTCTTATCCATCTTATCGCTTACGACCTTGCCGACTCTGGTTTTTCTAAGATTTCTTTCACTCATCGACTGTTTCTCCTCTCATGTACTCAGGTTTCGCTCTTCTTCTGCTGAAGAACCGTCATTACTCTTGCGATGTTACGCTTTGTTTCCGGAATCTTGTTGGGGTTATCCAACTGGTTGATAGAATGCTGGAAACGGAGACGGAATAATTCATCTTTAAGATCCTTAAGCTCTTTGTTAAGCTCTTCAACAGTCAATTTTGTAAGTTCTGCTGCTTTCATCTGAATTATACCTCCTCACTTGCGATCTCTTTTTTAACGAACTTTGTTTTGATAGGGAGCTTGTGGCTTGCAAGACGCATAGCTTCACGAGCAACCTCTTCAGAAACGCCGTCCATCTCAAACATAACTCTGCCGGGCTTAACAACAGCTACCCAGTATTCGGGTGAACCTTTACCGGAACCCATTCGAGTTTCAGCAGGCTTTTCTGTTATAGGCTTATCGGGGAATATCTTTATCCAAACTTTACCGCCACGGCGGATGTAACGTGTCATTGCGATACGGGCTGCTTCGATCTGGTTTGATGTGATCCAAGCGGGTTCAAGAGCCTGCAAACCGAATGTACCGTTGGAGACTGTGTTGCCTCTCATCGCTTTGCCCTTGAGTCTGCCTCTCTGGACACGTCTGTATTTAACTCTCTTAGGCATTAACATTGCGGCGTCCCTCCTTGTTATAGGGTTTATCCTGTCTGTTGTCTCTTCTCTTCTGTCCGTCGCGGTCACGTCTGTCACGGCGGTCACCGCGTCTGTTGTCGCGGCGGTCGTAGTCGCGTTCGCGCTTTACATCAGCGAGAACCTCGCCTCTGTATATCCAAACCTTAACACCGATCTTACCGTATGTGGTATTTGCTTCAAAGAAGCCGTAGTCGATGTCTGCACGAAGAGTCTGCAGCGGGATCGTACCCTCATGATAATGCTCTGTACGAGCGATTTCTGCACCGCCCAAACGGCCGGAGCATGCGATCTTGATACCCTTAGCGCCGAGCTTCATCGTTCTGCCGATAGCCATTTTCATAGCACGGCGGAATGAAATTCTGCGTTCGAGCTGTGAGCAGATATTCTCTGCAACGAGCTGTGCATCAAGGTCGGGCTGTCTTACTTCGATAACGTTTACGAGAATCTCTTTATCGGTAAGCTTCTTAAGCTGTTCTTTAAGCTTCTCCATTTCTGCGCCGCCGCGTCCGATTACCATACCGGGCTTAGCACAGTGAATGATTATTCTTATATATTTGTCGCCGCGTTCAATCTCAATACGGGGAACGCCTGCGGGCTGAAGCTGCTTTTTAAGGAACTTTCTGATGTTGTAGTCCGATACGATCGTATCACCGAATTCTTTATCGGAAACGAACCATCTGGAGTCCCACTTCTTTATAACTCCCACACGAAGGCCGTGAGGATTTACTTTCTGTCCCATCTTTCGTTTTACCTCCTTCTTAAGATTAGTTCTTTTCCGCTACCGCGATGGTAACGTGGCTTGTTCTTTTAAGGATTCTGTTTGCTCTGCCCTGTGCTCTGGGTCTTATTCTCTTGAGTGTGGGGCCGGGGCATACGAAGCACTCTGTAACATAGAGTTTTTCGGGATCCATATTGAAATTGTGCTCTGCGTTTGCAACTGCACTCTTCAAAAGCTTTATAAGGTATTCGCTTGCGCTCTTGGGCGTGTTGTTGAGAATCGCCATTGCTGTGTCTACTTTCTTGCCTCTGATGAGGTCGAGGACGATGCAGACCTTACGGGGCGATATTCTTGCGTATCTCAGGTACGCTTTAGCTGCTTTGTTAGCTTCCATGATATTGCCTCCTTCAATTATTTACCGTTATTGGATGTCTTGGAGCCTGCGTGTCCTTTGAAGGTTCTGGTGGGAGCAAACTCACCGAGCTTGTGACCTACCATATCTTCTGTTACGAATACGGGAACGTGCTTCCTGCCGTCATGAACGGCGATTGTGTGTCCTACAAATTCAGGATAAATCGTGGAAGCGCGCGACCATGTTTTAAGAACCTGTTTGTTGCCCTTTTCGTTCATTGCTTCGATTCTTGAAAAGAGTTTTTCTTCGACATAAGGTGCCTTTTTTGAACTTCTGCTCATCTTTACTTCCTCCTATCCTTATTTGCCGTTACGATGCTTTGCTATAAACTGTTCCGTTCTCGACTTCTTGTTTCTTGTCTTCAAGCCGAGTGCGGGCTTACCCCAGGGAGTAACAGGGCCGGAACGACCGATAGGTGAACGTCCTTCACCACCACCGTGAGGGTGGTCGCACGGGTTCATGACAGAACCTCTTACTGTAGGACGGATACCCTTGTGACGTGTCTTACCTGCCTTACCGAGCTTGATGTTTTCATGCTCGATGTTGCCTACCTGACCGATCGTAGCTTTGCAGTTGAGGCGAACGTAACGCATCTCACCACTGGGCAGACGAACGAGTGCCATACCGTTTTCCTTGGACATAAGCTGTGCTGCAGTACCTGCAGATCTTACGAGCTGTGCGCCCTTACCGGGATAAAGTTCGATGTTGTATATGAACGTACCCTGGGGGATGTTTGATATGGGAAGTGTGTTACCGGGCTTAATATCTGCGCTCTCACCGGAGTAGATAACGTCGCCCACTTTAAGACCTACAGGAGCGATCGTGTACGCTTTCTTACCGCCTTCATACTGGATAAGAGCGATGTACGCTGTTCTGTTAGGGTCGTATTCAATAGCGAGAACCGTTGCGGGTGCATCGTTCTGACGCTTGAAATCAATGATTCTGTACTTGATCTTGTTGCCGCCGCCTCTGTGACGAACAGTTATCTTACCGTAGCTGTTACGGCCGGCGTTCTTTTTCTTTGTGAAAATAAGACTTTTTTCAGGTGACTTCTTTGTGATCTCCTCGAAAGAAGGAGTCGTCATCTGCCTTCTACTCGGAGTAGTCGGTTTATATGTTTTTACTGCCATTTCCGATTACCTCCATTACATAAGACCGTCAAAGAACTCGATCGTCTTGGAATCAGCAGTAAGTGTAACTATTGCCTTTTTCCATGTGCGTGTGTAACCTGCGTGTACACCGAGTCTCTTCGGTTTTTTCTTTACGTTAATAGTGTTGACGGATGCAACGTCTACTTTGAAAAGCTCTTCAACCGCTGCTGCGATCTCGGATTTTGTAGCTGTGCGAAGTACTTCAAAAACGTACTTTTTGTCAGCCATCATTGTCATTGAAGCTTCCGTAACTATAGGACGGATGATTATATCGTATGATGTTTTCATTATGCGTACACCTCCGAAATTTTCTCGGCTGCTGCCTTAGCAACAATGAACGTATCGCAGTTGAGGATATCGTATACATTGATTGTGTTGACCTGAGCCGTTTTAACGCCGGGAATGTTCGCAAAGCTCTTTACAAGCTTTTCATCGTTGCTGTCAAGAACTACGAGGGACTTCTTGCCTGCGTTAACTGCAGCAAGCATAGCTACCATCGTCTTTGTCTTGTATGCATCTGTTGCAATGGAATCAACAACAACGAGCTCGTTGCCGATCGCTTTGGAAGAAATTGCGCTCTGCATAGCCAACTTTTTAACTTTCTTGTTAAGATCTATGCGATATTTTCTCGGCTTGGGACCGAGTGCTACTCCACCGTGTATCCACTGGGGAGCACGTGTTGAACCTTGTCTTGCACGGCCTGTTCCCTTCTGCTTCCAAGGCTTAATGCCTCCGCCGGAAACCTCTGTGCGTGTGAGAGTTGACTGTGTACCCTGTCTCTGGTTCATAAGGTACGCACGGACTGCTGCATGAAGAACTGCTGCGTTGGGTTCACAAGCAAATACTGCTTCGGAAAGCTCAACTGTGCCGACATTCTTACCTGCCATATCCACTACATTGAAATTAGCCATTGTTTATATCCTCCTCTCTCACTTGCATGTGCTGCGTACGAACACGATACCGCCGCGAGCACCGGGAATAGCGCCCTTAACAGCAATGATGTTCTTCTCAGCGTCGATCTTTACGATGTCGAGGTTAAGGATAGTAACCTGTTCAGCACCGTACTGACCTGCCATTTTCTTGTTCTTGAATATTCTTGAAGGTGTTGAGTTAGCACCCATGGAACCTGCCTGGCGGTGAACAGGGCCGACACCGTGAGTCATTCTGAGTCTGTGGCAGCCCCATCTCTTGATAACGCCGCTGTAACCGTGACCTTTGGATATGCCTGTTACGTCTACTCTTTCACCTGCTTCGAATGTATCTGCAGTGATCATATCTCCCACGTTAAGTGCGGAGATGTCGTCAAGTCTGAATTCCTTCAGATGTTTTTTGGGGGCAACGCCCGCCTTTTTGAAGTGTCCCTTTTCAGGCTTTGTCAAGTGCTTGTCCTTAACATCCTGGAAACCGAGCTGAACGGCTTCATAGCCGTCTGTTTCAACAGTTTTCTTCTGTGTAACAACGCAGGGACCGGCTTCAATTACAGTTACCGGAATTACGTTTCCGGCTGCGTCGAAGATCTGTGTCATACCGATCTTCTTACCGATAATAGCCTTTTTCATTTTTTATCCTCCTGTAGGTTATTGGTTGGCACGTTTACGCACCAACATGACCACGTGTCTTTGCGGATCAATTATAACTTGATCTCGATTTCGACGCCGGCCGGAAGTTCGAGCTTTGTAAGAGCGTCAACTGTGTCCTTTGTGGGCTTCAGTACGTCTATAAGTCTCTTGTGGGTTCTCATTTCAAACTGTTCACGTGCATCCTTGTATTTGTGCACCGCGCGAAGAATCGTAACGATCTCGCGTTCTGTGGGAAGCGGAATAGGACCGGATACCGCAGAACCTGTTCTTTTTGCAGTTTCAACAATCTTTGCAGCAGCCGCATCTGCAAGTGTGTGATCGTAGCTCTTCAGTCTGATTCTGATCTTTTCTTTTGTTGCCATTGTGATTTCCTCCTTTTAAATTTTGTGGGTGATTTAAAAGGGCTTCAAAATTCAAACACGACGCCGGGTGTTTCGCCGACAACCCTAATAAAAACCGGAACACCAAAAACGATAATTCCGGAAAATTCGGCACAGCCCGACCTTTTATGGATTGCCGCCATAGAAAAATACCAAATGGCGGAATATCCGGTCTACCCGTGTGTGTTTTCATTTTTCCTATCGCCCGGTTAAAAATCGGACATACTCTGCGGAAATTCCCTATACAGAAACACGGCTGTTTCTTATAGCCACCTCCCGCTTCATCGCATATCAAGCAGAGTTATTATAACACGCAAGGAGATATTTGTCAATACGGCTCATCATTCTTTATATGAATTTTTTGTAAATTTTGCCCATTCGATATTTTTTACTCCGTTTTTGTGCTATATAAATAGGTATTTTAATACATTATATTATATAATTACATAAAAAGAACATTATTTTTTCAACAACGCTTGAATATATCGCATAAATGTGGTACAATATGGGCGGATTTACCTTACAAAGAAAGGAAGAACCCCGAAATGATACCGATCGTTGCTATTATGTATGATTTTGACAAAACTTTATCCCCGCGTGATATGCAGGAATACGCATTCGTACCCGAAATAGGCATGACAGGCAGTGAGTTCTGGGCAAAATGCAATCAGATAATGTTCGACAATGACATGGACGGAATTCTTGCTTATATGTATTTTATGGTTGAGCAGTCGAAAAAGCACGATCTTCATTTGAGCCGCGAGGAATTCCGCCACCAGGGAGAAAATGTGGTTCTTTTTGACGGCGTTTGCGAATGGTTCGACCGTATAACGGAGTACGGAAAAACCCACGGTGTCAGTATAGAGCACTACGTGATCTCCTCGGGACTCAAAGAAATAATCGAAGGCACGCCCATCGCCAAATATTTCACGAAAATATATGCAGCAGAGTTTCTCTACGACAAAAACGGTGAGGCAATATGGCCTGCAATGGCTGTTAATTACACGAGTAAAACGCAGTTCGTCTACCGTATAAACAAAGGCGTGCTTAGCGTAACAGCTCACGACGATCTGAACGAATCTACCCCCGATGAGCAGAAGCGTATATCTTTCCAGAATATGATATACATAGGCGACGGACTTTCCGACGTTCCGTGTATGAAGCTCGTTAAATCAAACGGCGGCCACTCCGTTGCCGTTTATCAAGAAAAAAAAGAACAGGCGGTAAACCTGTTAAAAAAAGGAAGAGTGAGCTACATCGCGCACACTGATTACCGCGAGGGCAGTAAGCTTGACACGACCGTTAAGGCGATAATCGACCAGATAAAAGCCATGAACGTAACAAGAGAAATATATAAAAAGGATATTGCGGAAAACTGATATGAAAAACGTATGGAACAGATACAGATCCCTTGCACTTTCGCACGTGCTTGTAAAATGTATGCTCGTGCTTATAATCGTATTCGACGTGTTTTTACCGTTTATAACCGATATATACTGCAACACACTTATATCCCAAACGGCACAGCACATCCGCATACCGCTTATGATATCGCTTTATTCAGCCTCAGTTCCCGTCTTTTTATCGGTTTTGACGCTCGATAAGATACTCGCAAACGTAAAAAAGGACGTCGTGTTTGACAGAGCAAACGTCAGGTATTTGCGCCATATTTCATGGTATTGTTACATCACGGGCGCCGTATTCTTCCTTTTGGGATTTTATATTTTTCTTTCGTTTATTCTTGCCATAGCGGCTGTATTCTTCGGGCTCGTCATAAGAGTTATAAAAAATCTCTTCTGCGAAGCCGTTGAAATAAAGACCGAAAACGATCTGACGATATAAGGAGGGGGCAATGGCAATAATCGTAAACGTAGACCGAATGCTTGCAAAACGCAAAATGTCCTCAGGCACCCTCGCCGCCAAAGTCGGAATAACGCAAGCGAATTTATCAATACTTAAAACAAACAAGGCAAAGGCTATACGTTTTTCAACGCTCGACGCCATTTGCCGTGAGCTTAACTGTCAACCCGGTGACATTCTTGAATACGTTGATGATGACAGCGACGAAGCATCAGACGATGCCGAATAGATCAAACTCGGGAGTATACGACGAGTCGGCTGAGTCTTTTTCCTGTGTAAAGCCGTGAAAACCCAATTCCTGTGCTTTTTCGGCGACCTTATCGTACTCGTACGTCGTGAGCTTTCGGTTTATCTTCGGATACTCCTCCGCGCGATAGCAGGGATAGTACTGTCTCATAAGGCTTAACGAATAGTCATCCGTGCCGAAATGCTCCTTCAGATGTGTCAGCACCTTGATGGATTCATCTTTGTGTGACGGAAGTATCAGATGGCGGACGATCACACCCTTTTTCATCATTCCGTCGGGTGTATATTCTTCTTTTCCGACGAGGGAGAGCATTTTTTCAAGCGATCTGTGTGCATAATACGGATAATCCTCTGCATTTGAATACTTTTTCGCAAGCTCATTCGTCACGTACTTGAAATCGGGAAGAAATATATCGACGTAGTCTTTTAAAAGCTCAAGAGTTTCAACGTTCTCATACCCTCCCGTATTCCAGACGACGGGAATATTGAGCTTATCACGGCAGAGATCAAGTGCCTTTATTATTCCGTACGTATACGGTGTCGGGCTTACGAGATTTATATTTTCCGCACCGAGGGACTGCAGTTTTAAAA